>CAZUCH010000014.1:0-17312 GCA_964619045.1 uncultured Planctomycetales bacterium
CAAACTGACCGGTTGGAAACCGGTCCCACATGGCAGGCTGCAAACTGACCGGTTGAGAGCCGGTCCCACAGGGCATGCTGTGAACTGACCGGTTAGAAACCGGTCCCACATGGCACCCGGGCACTGCTCACAGAGCAGTAGCACATGGCCCCCGGGCGCTGCTCAGAGAGCAGTTCCACATGGCACCCGGGCACTGCTCACAGAGCAGTGGCACATGGCCCCCGGGCGCTGCTCAGAGAGCAGTTCCACATGGTACCCGGGCACTGCTCACAGAGCAGTGGCACACGGTGCCCGAGCATTGCTCATTGAGCAGTGGCACACGGCATACGGCATACGGCACTGCTCTCATAGAACAGTGGCATACGGTATTCTACGGCCGACTCGGAGGTCGGCCGCTACAGGCTCTGGCGAGCGAGCGACGACACTACAGGCTCTGGCGAGCGAGCGACGACACTATGAGCGACACCATTCTGATTCGCGGCGGGCGGGTGATCGACCCCGCGCAGGAAATCGACGAAGTTACCAACGTCGCCATCAAAGACGGCAGAATCGCCGCCGTCGGCGACAAAGCGCCCAAGTCGGCCGATGAGATCATCGACGCCGGCGGCAAAATCGTCGCGCCCGGGCTGATCGACATGCACGTCCATCTGCGCGAGCCGGGCCACGAGGAGACCGAGACCATCCAGACCGGCACGGCGGCCGCCGCCGCTGGTGGTTTTACCGCCGTCGCGTGCATGCCCAACACCGATCCGCCGCTGGATAACGACTCGGCGATCGAATTCGTCGTCCGGCAGGCCGGGCAGTTCGCCAGCACGCGCGTTTACCCGATCGGAGCCCTGACCGAGGGCCGGCAGGGCAAGCATCTGGCCGAGATCGGGCTGATGGTCCGGGCCGGGGCGGTTGCGTTCAGCGATGATGGCGACGGTATAGCCGACGCCAGCGTCTGTCTGCGGGCGATGCGTTATGTCAGCATGTTCGACCGCCTGTTCATCCAGCATTGCGAGGAGCCCACGCTGTCCGGCAGCGGGTGCATGAATGCGGGCAACGAAGCCACGCGACTGGGTTTGCCGGGGCTGCCGGCCAACGCCGAGGTCGTCATGGCGGGGCGCGACATCACGCTCGCGGCCCAAGCCGGCATTCGTTACCACGTGGCCCACGTCTCGACCGCAGCCACCGTCGAGCTGGTTCGGCGAGCGAAGGCGGCCAAGCAGAGCGTCTCGACCGAGGTCTGCCCCCACCATCTCCTGCTCAACGACGGGTGTTGCGGCACCTATGACACGAACTACAAGATGAAGCCGCCCCTGCGCGGCCAGGCGGACGTGGACGCGTGCATCGAGGGCGTGCGCGACGGCACGATCGACTGCCTCGTGACCGATCACGCCCCGCACGGCCGCGAGAGCAAGGAGCACGAGTTCCAGTACGCCCCCTTCGGCATCATCGGCCTGGAGACCTCGTTGCCACTGTTCATCAAGGCGCTGATCGACCCGAACGTCATCACGTGGCCCCGGCTGATCGCCGCCATGTCGACCAACCCCGCCCGGCTCATTGGCGTGACCGGCGGCAACCTGTGCGTCGGCCAGCCGGCGGACATCACGTTGATCGACCCCGAGGCCGAGTGGACGATCGACGCCGAGCGGATGCGCTCGAAGAGCCGTAACACCCCGTTCAATGGCTGGCAGGTACGCGGCCGAGCCGTGGGCACGCTGTTGGGCGGCAAGTGGAGCTTTCGGGACGGGCACGAGTAGCCCGGCAACGTCCGTGGCCGGACCAGCGTCGCGCGCCCGGTCTGCCGGCCGTTTGCTCTGGTCACCCCCTCGGGGGGCCGGCGTGCTATACTACGTGGCCGGCGCGCGGCTGGGCATGATGACCATGCCCATCGGTGCCTCGCGCCGCGATAGGCGTCACTCCCCGCGGAAGGAATCCACGATGAGCCGAAGCAGTATGATGGCAAACGGCACACTGGCGGCGATTGTCCTGGCATCGCTGACCGGTTGTGTTGGCGGCGATCGCGATAAACTGCCCCCGGAATCGGCCCCCGCCCCGCGTGTCGATCGCGGCAACGCGAGCCTGCTGGCGGGCACAATCGGCTCGCAATGCCTGGTCGGCGACGCCCAGCCGCAGGCCCTGCGCGGCTTCGGTCTGGTCGTGGGGCTCAACGGCACCGGCAGCGCTGATTGCCCCACGGTCATCCGAGAGTACCTGGCCAAACACATGACCAAGGATCTGGGGCCCCAGGGGGACAGGGACCGCAAGTCACGCGTCTCGCCCGAGCGGCTGATCGATTCTCCCGATACGGCGATTGTCGAAGTTGTGGGTATGCTGCCGGGCGGCGCGCGGCGCGGGACGCGCTTCGACGTCCAGGTCAGCGCGATCGCCGGCACGGCCACCGAGTCGTTGGCCGGCGGGTTGCTGTTGCCGACCGAGTTGCGAGTCTTCGACCGCTCGGCCAGTGGGGCGGGCCTGGTCACGGGAGCCGTTCAGGCCGTGGGCAGCGGGTTGGTGTTCGTAGACCCATTCAGCGAGGACGAGCGGGGCGATCCCAGCGGCGATCCCCGTGTTGGTCGCGTCCTCGGCGGGGCGTCCTCCGTGGAAGAGCGCAATGCCCGGCTGAAGTTGCTCCAGCCGAACTACCGCTTGGCCCAGCAGATCGAGAGGCGTGTCAACGAGCGCTGCGGCCAGCGTCCGCGGGTAGCGGAGGCGATGAGTCGGGGCTACGTGCTGCTGCATACGCCGCCCGCGTACCCGGGACAACCGGACCGTTTTCTGGAACTGGTGGCGCAACTATATGTGGACACGCGTCCCGCTTCCGTCGAGCGGCGTCTGCAAGAACTGTCACGGCTGGCGGTCACCGGTGGTGCGACGCGCGAGCTGATCTCGTTGGCGTGGGAAGGGGTGGGACGCATCGCGCTGCCCAGTGTGCGGCCATTCTACGCGGACGGCGACCCAGAGTTGCGTTTCTATGCCGCCCGCGCCGGAATGCGTATGAACGACTTGTCGGCGTTGCCGGTGGTGGGGGCCGTGGCGCAGTCGGACGAGAACGAGTGGCGCCTGCAGGCGATTGGCGAACTGGGCGAATGCAAATCGCCGCGAGCTCCGTCATACTTGGTGCCCTTGTTGAGCGATTCGAGTACCAGCGTACGCATCGCGGCGTACGAGGCGCTCTTGCGGCGGGGGCATCCGTCGATCCGGTCGATGAAGTTCCAATCCGTGCTGGATCGCTCGCGTTTGAGCTTCGTGCTCGATGTCGTGGAGTGCGACGGCCCGCCGCTGATATACGTGCGTACCACACGCCAGGGGCGGATCGCGGTTTTCGGCCCGCGACAGGCGGTGATACCGCCGGTGTTCCATGAATCGGACGACGGTTCACTGACGGTGCATACCGTGAAGGGCTCCGACGACCTGCGTTTGTTCGCCAAGCGCCACCGGCGGATGTCGGATGAGATTGTCGTGCCGCCGCGCGTCGTGGATTTGGTGAGCGCGCTGGGCGAGTTTCCGTCGCGTGACGAGACCGAGCGTCTGAGCGGGCTGGGCCTGTCATACTCGGAGGTCGTGCGTGTGTTGGTCGTCCTGTCGCGTGATGGTATCATCGCCGGGCAGCTTGTGGCCGAGGAGGTTGGCTTGCTGGAGTTGCCGGGGCCGGACGATTTGCCTGAACGCCCTGACAGCGACAGCCCTCTGGAAGAGGCTGAAGAGCGGGAGGAGAACGGCCCGGCCAGCCTCGACTGGACTCAGCCGCAGAGTGAAGATGATCCGGACTGGCGCCCCGAGGGCAAAGAAAGCGGGACTACTCAGTGAAAAATGGTGACGTCATGGCTGGCCAAATGCGCTTGCAGAAGTTCCTGTCCGACGCGGGTGTATCCTCACGCCGTCGGGCGGAGGAACTGATCCTCGAAGGTCGCGTGTTGCTCAACGGCGAGGTGGTCGAAACTCTGCCGGCGTTTGTCGACCCCGCTCACGACCACGTGATTGTCGATGGCAGTCCGGTGCGCCCCCAGCGTCTGGAGTACTTCCTCCTGCACAAGCCCAAGGGCGTGGTCTGCACGAATAACGACCCGGCCGGGCGCACGCGTGCGGTCGACCTGTTGCCGGACCTGTCCGTCAGGCTCTTCCCGGTTGGTCGACTGGACGCCGATAGTACCGGGCTGCTGCTGCTGACCAACGATGGCGAGTTGGCGCAGAAGGTCACTCACCCCAGCTATGGTATTCGCAGGACCTACCACGTCGAGGTGCGCGGGTGCGTGCCGCGCGAGTTGCCCGAATTGATGCGGACCGGCGTCTACCTGTCCGAGGGCAAGGCCCAGGCTAGCGAGGTCGAGATCGTACACACCTCCCGCGAACGATCCGCGCTGTCGATCACGCTTCGACAAGGTCGCAACCGCCAGGTTCGGCGAATGCTCGCCCGGCTCGGATACCCGGTCCGCAGGCTCAAACGCACCGAGATCGGTTCGCTGTCGTTGCGCAAACTCCCAGTGGGGGCGGCTCGGCGTTTGACCGTCAAGGAGCTGGCGACGCTGCGTGCGGAGCTGGAGCAGGCCTCGCAGGCGGCCCGAAGAAGGCCCACTCGTCGGGACCGCCCGTCCGGCAGCCGGAAGACGACGAACACGCCGAGCGGTGGCCGCAAGCGGCGGCGTGAGGCCGAACCCAAGCAGCAGAGCAGCTCGCGTGGGCGCAAGAAGGCTCCACAGCGCGAGCCGGACACGACCCCGTCCCGGAGGCGCCTCATCACCTGACGCGGTTACAGGCGTCCGTGTCGTATGATTGATATCAGCAGCATGAACCCGGTGACGCCGGCGGCCAGGAAACCCACCAGCCCGATTATGGGGATGCCGTACCACAGCGGCGGCAGCTTGGAATGCACGATCACCGACGAGCCGACGATAAGAGCCGCCACGATGATCGCGAACGCCAGCCGATTGGCGATCCCCTCGTTGGTCTTGATCAGATTCTCCAGCCCGCGATGCTCGAACGCGATTCTCAGCCCGCCGCGCTTGGCTTGGCGGAGCAGATCGCGTACTCCGCCGGGAATCTCGCGTGCCAGTTGTAGCACCTCGCCGCCGGAGTTGAGTAGCTCTCGCATCACTCGGCGGGGGCGTAGCCGGTCCATCTTCAGCTTGCGGACATACGGTTCGGCGGCGGCGACCATGTTCAGGTCCGGGGCGAGCTGGACCGCGGTCCGCTCAGCCGTCACGGCCGCCTTGATCATGGTGACGATGTCCGGCGGGATGCGCAGCCGATGACGCCGGACCAGATCCAGCAGGCCGTGCATGAGCCGCCCGAAGTCCAGATCGCGCAGCGAAACGACCACGTTTACGTCGATGAACTCCGAGAAGTCGCGCTCGAGGCGCCGGTAGTCGGGCCCGTCGTCTTCGTCGCGGTCGGTGAGGCGCAGCAGGGCACCGGTGGCGGCCGTCTCGTTGCGGTCGGCGATCGCATGGACCAAGTCGGCGAAAGCCTCGCGAACGTGCCGGTCCAGGCGCCCCATCATGCCGAAATCGAGCGGGCAGATGATGTTCCCGGGGAGCGCGAAGACGTTGCCGGGATGCGGATCGGCGTGGAAGAAGCCGTGAACGAAAATCTGCTTGAGCGTCAGCTCGGTTCCTCGCCGGGCGAGTTCAACCGGGTCCAGGCCGGCTCTTACGAGCGAGTCCCGATCAGAGACCGGGATGACGTCCACGTATTCGAGCGTGAGTACGCGCGTGCTGGTCATGTCGCGGTAGACCTTGGGCACGTAGACGGTCTCGTCATTGGAGAACTGGTGGGCGAAGCGTTCCAGGTTGCGGGCCTCGGTCGTGTAGTCCAGTTCCTGCGCGAGCACGCGGCCGAACTCCTCGACGGCCCGACTGGGGCGTTGTACGCGCCAGTCTTCCAGGTGTTTCTCCGCCAAGTGCGCCAGGTGCAGGAGGATTTCGAGATCGACCTCGATGGTGGCGCGGATGTTGGGCCGCTGGATCTTGACGACCACCTCTTCGCCGTCGTGGAGTGTGGCGCGGTGAACCTGTCCGATCGAGGCCGCCGCCAGCGACTCGGCCTCGAAGTGCGCGTACAGCTCCTCAGGCGGGCGGCCCAATTCAGCGGCGATGATCTGGCGCGCCTCGGCCACTGGGAAGGGCGGGACGTGCTGCTGCAACTTGGCCAGCTCGTCGGCCAGCTCGGCCGGGATCAGGTCGGGGCGGGTGGAGAGCATCTGCCCGAGCTTGATGAACGTCGGCCCGAGTTCCTCGAGCGACATGCGGATGCGCTCGGGAGTCGTCAGCGTCTCGATGTGTTCGTGTTCGCCGCGATGCTGGCGCGAGATGAGTTGCCAGCCTATCTCCAGGTACTGGCCGATATTGAGCCGATCGATCAAGCCGCCGAAGCCGTACTTGATCAGCACGGTTAGTATCTGCCGGTAACGGTTGACGTGCCGGTAGGTGCGCGAGACGACGCCGATCCTACGGATGAGCATTGCTACTCAGACTTGTCCGCCAGTGCCTGTTCGAGTACCGCCACCCGCGCCTTGAGGTCGTTGATCTCCTCGCGTGTTGGCAGGTCGGCCTTCTTGCAGCTCTCGTGTACCAGGCGTTGAACGGTGCTCTCGAAGTCCTTGCGCCCCTGTTCGGCTCGGGCCACCGCCTCGTCAACGAACTCCTGGCCCTTCTCGGTTGAGAGCTGGGCGGCCTTGGCGATTTCGCGGGCCATGTCCTCGACCTTGTCCTTGGTCATCAGCGTCAACCCGACGCCGGTCAGCAGCGTCCTCTTCATCAGCTCGATCATCTGGCCATCTCCTGTGTGTCGCCGACAATGTTCGGGATCGATTGTACCCGCGAAGACACGCGGCAACCAGCGATGTTCTCGGACCGCCAGCGCGGCGGGAGTTCACGCCAATACGAAACCCGCCGACGCATGAGTGCGTCGGCGGGCTCGCTGTCCTCCTCCAGTAGTCCTGCGGCTCTGGCCGGTCAGCCGCCGATCAAAGCGACGAAGGCGTCGATGTCGTCGAAGTCGACATCTCCGCTGCCATCACAATCGGCGTTGTACCAGTTGCAGTCGGGGTACTGGGCCTCGTAGGTCGCCTGGCCGCCGAGGGCCAGGACGAACGGGTCGATATCGTCGAAATCGACATCGCCGTCGCAGTCCAGGTCGCCGGGATCGACGCTCGGGTAACAGGTGTTGTTGTACGCATGGAAATGCGGCGTCGTGAGCTTCGTCAGCAGCAGCTCGGGGTTGCCGTCGGAGAGGCTACCGGGACCGCCGAAATGCCATTGGGCCGCGTCGAACGATTGGCCGGAGCCGCTGTTGTGCGCCGGCAGACGATAAGCGTAGCCTTCGGTGTACTCCCACACCTGGCCGGCGCCGTCGACGCCGAATTCGCCGTAGATGTCCAGCAAGTTCGAGCCGTCGGCCGTGTCGGTCAGGATATAGCGGTCGGTGCCGTCGCCGAAGGCCACCTCGGTCTCGAAGTCCGGATCGGACTGGTAGATGTACTGGTAGCCGCCGCCACAGGCGCCGCCTTGGACGGTGTTGATTGCGTAAGCTTGTCCGGCGAGGATGGTTTCACCGGTAAGATCGACGTCCACCGTGACGTCGGTGCTGTCGCCGGTCTGGATGATGATCCCGCCGGCGTTGAAGAAGAAGTCGTGCTGGCCGGCGTTGGTGATCTCGATCCACTTGGGACAGCCGCCGCTCATGGCGCCGTAGACCACCTCACTGATGATGAGGCATTCGGGCTCGAAGGTGCCGCAGGTGTCGCTCTGGCACTCGGTTCCGTCGCCCTGGTATTCGCCCTTGAGCGCGCCGCACTCCTCCTCGGTAGCGATCGAGCATTCGTAGCCGACGCAGCAGGCGCCGGTATCCGGCCCGCCGTAGAACTGCACTTCGCTCAGCATCATGTAGCGGCTGTTCGAGAAGTTGTCGTCCTCCAGGGTAACGTCGACCGAGGTGCCGGTGAGGTTCAGGTCGACCAGTTGTATGGCGAAGGGTGCGTTTCCGCCCGGGTCGGTGACTTCGAAGCTGAGTGTCGTGCCGCCCATGACGAGGACGATGTCCGAGGGAGGCACTACGCCGCCGCCGCCGCCGGAGTCGTCAACGTGCAGCGTTATTCCGTCGAGGCGAATATGCTCGGCGAAGTGGAAAGTGATGGTCGGCTCGATGGATTTCCAGCCGACGTAGGGCAGGTTCGAGCCGTTCCAGTGCTGGGTTGCGATGACGCCATTCGTGAGATCGCCCAGCCCGTCGGAGAGCGGCGCCAGCGGCTGGGAGTTGTTGCCGTTGCCGTTGTAGTCGTCATCGTAGTAGGTGTACGAGCCCGACTCGCCGTTGAGAAGGTCATAGGTAGCCGGCATCAACATGTACACGGTGGTGAAGCTGAAGGGCGTGCTGAACGCGCCGTCGCCGCAATCGCTGCGGGCACGCACGCGCCAGTAGTAAGGCGTCACCATCCCGAGCGGCGTACCCACCGTACAACTTGTGCCCGACGTGCTGCAGGTGAAGACCGGATCGCCGAAACCGGGATCGGTGTCCAATTCCAGGTCATATTCCATCGCCCCCGCCGTCGGCGTCCATCGCAGCGTGGGCAGCAGGGCCACGCCCTCGGCGCCGTTGGCCGGGTAGTCCAGTACCACGTCTCCCGGTGCTCCACGCATCACCATCAGTGTAACGATGGCGGTGCGCTCGATCGATGTTGAGGTTCCCGTAATGGTGATGTCGTAGTCGTCAACATCCACGCCGTCCAAACCGCTGATGGTGAGCGTAGATGTGAAGGGCGGTAGGCCGACGGTAGTGGTTAGGTGCATGGTGGCCCCGTCAGGATAGCCGTCCACGCTCAGTATCACGGATTCCGCGAAGGCACCGACCTGCCCGACGGTAATCGCGTATTGAGCCTCCGTTTCGGGAGGGCAGCACAACTGCAACGCACCCGGCGTGGCGCCGACGGTGAAGGTGTCGTCACCCTGGGGCAGTTGCAGCGCGGGGTCGCCCAGTAGCACGAATTCCTCAAAGATATTGCGGGTGTGCTCGTGCGTGGGGCCGTAGTCCGGGTCGGCCAGCAGTTGGTACAGGGCGGATTGCCAAGCTGGCCCAACCTCCCAAAGGCCCCTGACGAAGATTGCGTTGAAGAAGTAGTCTTCCATCCGCCTTGACGATTCCCAGTCCTCCACCGTGTTCCACCAGATGTAGTTCGAGGCCGACAGGAACGCGGCGGCGCCCTTATTGGCCTCTCGCACCCAAGTCTCGCCGGCGCACTCGTCGTAGTCAAAGTGTGCGGTGTTGCACGACCAGCCCATCGCCAACCCGTACAGCCCGTCGTTGCTCAGGTTCTGTATGTCACCCTGATCGAACGACGGCCCCCACCAGCCCCCCGAACTGCTGTGGCCCATGTACACGGTGAAGAGACTGCCGGCGTTGACGGCGTTGGTAATGTCGCTCGTGCCTCCGCCCTGGTTCTGGTAGATCCTCGTGCAATCAAACTCAGCGTCATCGAAGTATGTCGAGATGACGTGGTCGTGCGATGCATTGGCCTGGGCAACGGAATCGCTCGTGGCCAGGAAGGCGGCCCGCTTGACGTACTCCGGGTCGCTGAAGTTGCCCGACTCGACCAGGATCGTCTTGTCGACCAGGATCTGCAACATGCCCGGCGAAGTGGCCGAGAAGCGGCCGATGAACATGTTTGGATACCAGTCGTCGCCTGCGTCCATGCACGCGTAGGGCAGGTCGGTCGTTCCGTGCCGCGTACCTTGCCCGACCCAGTGCGGGATCGTGTTCGACGTCGCGGACGAACCGCTGGTGTCACCCACGATCAACACGTACTGCGGCTTGTTGAGGGGATCGTAGTAAAGCCCTTCGATGTGGTCCTTGATGGCGTCGCGACTCGTGCCCGGTGGCACAACGTAAGTCGAGACCGTAAAGCCGAGCGCTGTCTTGTGATTGATAAACTGGGTCAGCGGCGCAGACCCGTCATAGTCCTGGGCAGTGACTATCAGGTAGTTGCCCGAGCCGGCGACCACGCTGGTCGTGAGCAGGGCTGCCAATGCCAACGCCGCCAGACGTCGGCTCAATCGCGGGCTTCCGGGTCCATCACGCATCAGTATTCTCCTGGTACTCGGTATCACGCGGTACACCTACTCGCCCATGCGCGGCCCGGGCGCGTTCCAGCCGCGTAGCCACTCCAGCCGTGTGCGGTTACGGCATTGGAGTGTGGGCGACGTTATCAAAGAACCCGGTAGTGCCCGTCTCGCCGCGCACAGCGCAAGCTCGTGTTGATGATCGCGTGTTCATTCACGCACCCGAGCAACGTCCACGTGTGAGACTCCCAGCGCCGGATCCAAACATCGGACATTCATGGCCGCCGATCAATGCCGCGCTACCAATACATATGCGCGCTTCGGCGACGCCGGAGGCGGCAACTGTTGCCGGTTGCCAACCCCGCTCACTACGATACCACACTGTCTGGCATCTGTGCAACGACAAAGTTCTTTATCGGACTCACAGACCGATAACGTTTGCTCTTCGGCCTATCGAGATGCCGCGCCCCGACCGCGTGGTCACAGGATGCGCTCCACATTATCGGTCGTCGGGGCGTAGTTGTCGCTGCTCGGGTTCCGGCCGGACCAAGTCCGGACACGCAAGCTCGGGCCGGTGTGGTTGCCGTGTGGCACGCTGTTATCGGAACCCCGGAGTGGTTGTGGAGTGTAGCGCGAGGCCAAGCCCGCAAAGATATCGGAATCCACTGCGCCAGCGCACAGAATCGGACGATGCTTTGAGTGCAGGTGATACTCGGACCAGTGTCGCCCAATGTGTGTAATTTGAGCCTAAGACGGCGAGGCAGGCATGACGACGCTTTCGACCAGCGAGACCGTAAAGGATAACATCGGCTTGGTGATAACAGGGGACGCGCCCGGCACGGGGCTGCCTCAGCACAGCAAGTCGCCCAAGGCCCGGGCCGCCAAGTGGCGACGATTGTGCCAGGACCTGACCACGCGGGCCGAGACGCTGCGGCAGTTGCGCAACGAGATCGGTCCTCAGACGGAGGTTCTCGACGAACGTGCCGAGGGACTGGATGCCCGGGCGCGCCAGCTCGACGAGCAGGTGGCACGTAGCGAGCGCCTGGCCACCGAGTTGGATCGTCGCGACGCCGAGTTGCGCGCCTACGCCGCACAGATCGACTCTCGCCGCGCATCGCTCGACGGGGAGACGGGCGCGCACCGTACGCAGGCCGAGGAGTTGGGGCGACGCGAGGCGATGCTGGACGCGCGCGACATGGAACTCGAGCAGCGGGTCAACACACTCGATGACCGCGATCGGCAGTTGGACACGCGTTCGGCCGAGTTGACGGCGCGCGGCGAAGAGCTGTCAGCCATGATGGCGGAGCTGGACAAGCGTCAGCAGTCCATGGTGGCCGTCACCGATGAGCTGAAGAGCCATCGCCAGACGCTGGGCGCGCGGACGGAGGAGTTGGACCGCCAGCAGGCGCAACTTGAAGAGAAAGCGGCCGCACTGGACGATCGCGAGCAGGCCTGCCAGGACAGCACCGAGGCCTTGTGCGGGCAGCGGCGCGAGCTGGAAGGGCAGAAGAAGGCTCAGGAGGCCCGCAGCGGCGAACTCGATCAGCAAGCTGCGGATCTCGCAGTGCGTGGCGATGAGTTGACGGCCTGGGCGGTCGCGCTGGACGATCGCGAGCAGGCCTGCCAAGACAGCACCGAGGCATTGGACGGGCAGCGGCGCGAGTTGGAAGGGCAGAAGAAGGCCCAGGAGGCCCGCAGCGGCGAACTCGATCAGCAAGCTGCGAATCTCGCGGTGCGTGGCGATGAGTTGACGGCCTGGGCGGCCGCACTGGACGAACGTGAGCGCGCCAACCAGGATACCACCGAGGCCTTGCGTGTGCAGCGCAGCGAGCTGGACCATCAGAGTAAGGCCCAGGAGGCCCGCAGCGGCGAGCTCGGTCATCTGGCTTCGAATCTGGCGGCGCGCGGCGACGAGTTGGCGGCCTGGGCTGTCGAGCAGGACGAGCGCCAGCTCTCACTTGATGCCAATATGCGCGGAGTCCAAGCCGAGCGTGAGGAACTGGACAAGTGGCGCGCGGCACTGGATACCACTGCCCTTGAGCAGAGCCAGGCCCGAGCGGCGTTGGATGCTCGCCACAAGGAGTTGGAGACGCTGTGCGGCCGTCTCGATGAGCGTGCCGAATCGTTGGACCGCGCCGCGGACGAGGTCGAACGCCGGGCGGCAGCCCTCGACAGTCGCGAGCGTGTCATCACGCGGCGGGCGGCCGAACTGGTGACCCAGGAACGCACGTTGGAAGACCGGCGCCGGGCGGTCGATGGCAGCCGGACCGAGTTCAGCGCGCATCTGGCTGGTCTGGCCCGTTGGATCGAACACTGCACGGAGACCGCGAATACTGGCGTTGGCAAAGCCTCGCCCGCTGATACGCCTGCGGCCGAGGAAGAGTGCGAGGCAACGCACAGCGTCTGACCATGCGTTACGAGCAGCGCGCCACGAGCAGCGCCGGGACTTGCAGTGCGATTCCGGCGCCACGTCTTGTCGAGAACAAACCGGCGACTGACGCTATACTCATCGTGACCACGGAGGATCGCGATGAGTATTGCAAGGATGGGCTGGCTGGGAGTGCTGGCGAGCGTGCTGTTGTGCGCCGCTTACGCCGGCTGTGACAGTGATCCGGGCCTGCTGTTGACCCCGGACGAGAGCGAGACGAGCCCAACCGCGGGGATGCGTCTGGTGGCCCGCATCGCGCACGTTTCCGACTCACATCTTGTCGACGAGGAATCGCCGGCCAGGTTCGCCGGGGCGCAGGAAATCGCGTCCGCGGCCTGGCGAGCGTATGAAAGTCACTCGACGCAACTTCTCGACGGCGTCGTGAGAGCTGTGAATCGCATCCACGCCTCCGGCCACACTATCGACTTCCTGCTGCACACGGGGGACGTCTGCGACAACGCCCAGGTCAACGAGTTGGCTTGGTTCCTGGCCATCATGGACGGCGACACGGTCGATCCGCTGACCGGCCCCGATGATCGGCCCGCAGACACACGCCCAACGCCGCTGCTCGATCCTCACGCCGCCTTCGAGGCCCAGGGGCTGTATCAGGCCGGAGTGCATGGCGAGCGGCCGTCTATCCCGTGGTATGTCGTTGATGGCAACCACGACGTCTACTCGATCGGTGTGTTCGCGATCTTTGAAATGGGTGATGGTCGCCGGCTGGCGCCGTTGCCCATCTTCTGGCGGCCGGGCATATTGCTGCCGGTGATACTCGACCCGCTGGCAGCGAGGGCGCACGGCAATGTGACGCCCGCCAACCCCGGGCCGCCGGCATTGCTCACGACGCCTAGCCTGGTCGAGACGAATGTTGAGCGAGCGTACTTCAACAAGCGTGAGTTTGCGGAGGCGCTGTGGACGTCACGGACCGAACCGCCCGGGCATGGTTTTGATGCCGGGGTTGACGCTCCCGACTGGTACAGCGTCAGTCCGGCTGAAGGTCTGCGTCTGATTGGCTTGGATACGACCGACCATTCTGATTGGATTCCGGGGGGGCTATATAGCGAAGGCGCGATTTCGTGGGCCCAACTGGCTTGGTTGCGTGGCGAGTTGGTTGCGGCCGCCGAGCGCGACGAGATTGTCGTGGTCGCCACGCACCATCCGACGCCGACGATCTTGCCCCTGGTGGCCAGCGAAGTGACGCCGGACGAACTGCGCGGCTTGCTCAACGAGTTTCCGGGGGTCGTTCTGCACTTGGCCGGACACCGGCACGGCAACCGGGTCGTCGATCGGGGCGGCTACCTCGAGATCGAAACCTGCTCAACGCTCGATTGGCCGCAAGAGGGGCGGCTGGTGGAGATCTGGAGCGATGAGGCCGGCGGAGTGGCCATAGCGTACGAGATGTTCTCGCATCTTGACGACACGCTTCCGGCCCTGGGGCCGGACCCGCTGCTTGAGTTACGGGCGGTGGCGGCCGCACTCGCGCAGGCCGACAAGTCGGCCGCCGCGCGAGTGCGGCATCCCGCCGCCGAACTGGACCACCCGGCCGGTCTGCCGGCTGATCGCAGCGGTTCAGTCAGGCTGCGACGCTGACCGATGGTTACTCGTTGACGCAATTCACGACGGTACCGTTCTTGGCCAATTCGCGGACGATGCGGATCGCTTCGTCTGCCACGGCGAGTTGAGCCTGTTCGGTCGAGGCGCCGATGTGGTGTGTGCCGTAGAGATTGGGGATGTCCGCCAGCGGGGAGTCGATCTCCTTGGCATCGGCGGCGGGCTCGTTCTCATATACGTCCACCGCCGCGGCGGCGATTCGCCCTTCTTTCAGAGCGGCGCTGAGGGCGGCTTCGTCGATAACCGATGCCCGGCTGGTGTTGATGATCATGGCGTGCGGCCTCATCGTTGCCAGCCGCTGGGCGTTGACCAGGTGCTTGGTATCGCCGGTGCCGGGCACGTGCAGCGTGATGACGTCCGCGTCGCGGAAGATGTCGTCGATCTCGGCCCGCTGGCAGTCGGGATGGTCGGCGGCCTTGGCCGTGGGGATGATGTCGTAGTAGAGCACCTTCATCTCGAAGGCCAGGGCGCGCTGTGCGACGGCTCGGCCGATGGCGCCGGCGCCTACGATGCCCAGCGTACGCCCCTTGAGGCCGCGAGCCTTGCTGTAGAGCTTCTTGTTCCACTTGTGGGCTCGCAGGTCGATCAGGTTGTCGCCGATACGTCGATCCATCGCGATCATCTGACCAATGACCAACTCGGCGACTGCCACGGCGTTCATACCCGGGCAATTCGAGACCTTGATGCCGCGCTCCTTGGCGCCGGCCGTGTCGATGGTGTTGTAGCCCGACCCGGCTCGGATGATCAGCTTGAGTTGCTTGCCCGCGTCGAGTTGCTCCGGCTGAACCTCGGTCGAGCGGACGATAATGACCGTTGGGTCGTACTCGGCGATGCGCTGAGTCAGCGCCGCCTCCTTGAGCGCCGGTTCGCATACGACGTCATCGGCGATCGACTTCAACTCGTCAATTCCAGCGGCTTCAAACTTGTCGGCAATCAGAATCTTCATTGAGCTAGCTCCCGCGACGACCGTCAGACCAATGTTGCGGGGTGGCGGGACGGCTCAGACCGCGACCCTTTCCGAACCGCGCAGTATAGTGGGCCGGCAGGCGGTGCGCAAGCCGGTCGCGGCAAAAGTCGGCGTCCATGTGGCCCGTTCGCTCACGCTCGGGGTTCTGATCTGGGCGGGTGCCGGGCTCTCAGGATGCGTCGGCCTCGGGCTCCGGAGCAGGGGTGCCACGCGCCCCGAAATCGCCGTCGGCGGGCTCATCGGTGGCTTCGAGGTTGCGCTCGGCGGCCGATTGCTCGGCCAGTACGATGCGATTCTTGCCTTCGCGCTTGGCGGCCAGCAGGGCGGTATCCGCCGCCAGCATGATTTCGGCGGGCGTCCGACCGTCCCACGGGAAACAGGCCAGCCCCCCGCTGATCGTGACCGGGCCGGGCGCGTTGGTGCCCAGACAACTGAAGTTGTGATCGGCAATCGTCGAGCGGAAGCGGTCGGCCAGCGCCAACGGTTCGGTCGGATGTTGCGAGCCGGGGACGCGTGGCAGTTCGGCGTCCCACAGCAGAACCACGAACTCGTCGCCGCCGTAGCGGGCCACAACGTCGTGCTCGCGTGAGCAGCGTGTCAGCAGCAGCGCGACTTCGCGGATCAGTGCGTCTCCGGTGTCGTGCCCATGCTCGTCGTTGTAGGTCTTGAAGTTGTCGATGTCGAACATCAGGACGGTGAGGCGCAGCCGCTCAGCGGTGGCGCGCTTGATGAGCTTGGCCAGCATGCCGTCGAAGTAGCGCCGGTTGCGCAGCCCGCTGAGATCGTCACGCCAGGCCAGGTCTTGCCAGTGGGCCTGCTCGCGGACCTGTGCCACGATCGTCTCGATCAGGCGAGCGTAGTCGGCCAGACGGGCGGCGTCGTCCGTGGAGTAGCTGCCGTCGCGCCGCGCCGCCAGGGCGATGCCGCCGATCACGGCATCTTCATCGCGCAGGGGCTCTTGAATGACCGGCGTCTCCATATCGCCGGCCAGTCCTGCCAGCTCGTCAACATCGAGGGCCGCGCCGGTGGCGTTGAAGCCGGCGCGCAGCAGTTCGGCCAGACGGTCGAGTGTGGCCTGCAAGCCTTCGTCCAAGTGCCGGAGCACGTCGCCGAGGCGGCCGATCTCGTGCATGCTGGGCAGGGGGCTGTGGTCCAGCACAGGGCGTCGGGGTCGCACGAACCCCAAGGCCGGCGCGAGTTCGTCAGCACTCACCGGCTCCAAGACATAGCCGTCGGCGCCGGCGGCCAACGCTTCACGAGCCCGCGGTTCCTCGGAGGCCGCACAAGTGACGATGATGCGCGCCTGTGGCGAAACCGCCCGCAAGCTGCGAATCGCGCGCATTACGCCGCGACCAGACGACAGCGAAACAACCACCCCGTCGTAGTCCTGATGTCCCGAGGTCCACAGCCCCGACAACAACGCTTCAGTGGCCACGCTCTCACAACCTGGCAAAACCCCACTGACTGCGCTGCCCAGCGCCGCCGAACCGATCACCAACACTCGTGGCTTACCAGCCATGCATGCTTCCTTCGCCCATCTCCAGCACAGACCGCGCGGCCTTCCTAAGCCTCGTCGGTCGGGTCCAACAACGCGGACAACTCCTCGTTCGTCAGTATCGAACGTGGCGCGGCGAGCGAACCCACGTCCAGGTCCGAACGCGCCCCCGCGGGATCTTCGTCGAGAGCCGCTCGTCCCGTTACGGGCCCGTCCGCGATTGGCGACGCCGCCCGGTGCTCACACGGATGTAGCTCGGCCAGCCGCACGATCCGTGGCCGGTCAGGCGCTGCCAGCGGCGTGTGCGTCATGACATTGGCGGCAGCGTACATCTGCCGAGCCACATTCGTCGGCGTCGTGGCCAGGAGGGCGTCCAACGCGGCGCGCGAATCACAGGTCCGAGTGAGCGGCGACAGATCAGCCAGCGGCACAGTGCCGTTCGTACCGTACACGACAATGCACGCCCGCGGCCAAGTTTGCCGAACATACGGGACGATGCCGCACTCGTCGCGCGCCAGCCAGTCCGTCCCGACCAGCGCCAGATCGGGCACGCGGGCATAGTACTCGAGCAAGTATGCGCAGGCCGCGTACACGTCGCCGTGGGCCACAACATCCACCCCGTTGTCCGACAGCCATTGGTCGACAGCGGCGACGGCGGGATGCTGCCCGGTGCGGATATGGATAGCGCTGCGGACCTCAGACACGTACAACCCTCGCCGCACTCAGTCCCTGTGCCCCGTCGCTCCTCTCATCCATCTTACGCGTGACCGGGGC
>CAZUCH010000015.1:0-17256 GCA_964619045.1 uncultured Planctomycetales bacterium
GTGCGCTGAGTCCGGAGGCGCCGCCGACCGTGCGTGAGGGCGGCATTTTCGCCGGCGGTTATGACGCCGAGTTGGATCGGCTGCGGTTGATCGGTAGCGACGGGCAGAGCTGGCTGGCCGAGTACCAGGCCCGCGAGGCCGAGCGCACCGGCATCCCGTCGCTCAAGGTGGCTTTCAACAGGGTCTTCGGCTTCTACATCGAGATCACGAACGCCCACCGCGACCGCGCCCCGGCGGACTACGTCCGCAAGCAGACGATGAAGAACGCCGAGCGGTATATCACCGACGAGTTGAAGAAGTACGAGACCGAGGTGCTGTCGGCCGAGTCGCGCGCCAACGAGCTGGAGTACAACCTCTTCATCGCGCTGCGCGACGGATTGGCCGAGCACATCCCCGCCATGCAACGGGCGGCGGCGGCTCTGGCCCGGCTGGACGTGCTGGCCGGGTGGGCCGAGTTGGCGATCGAAGGCCACTATTGCCGGCCGGAGTTCGTCGACCAGCCGCTGCTCGAAATCGAGGACGGCCGACACCCGGTCCTCGACCAGATGCTGGGGGCCGAATTCGTCGCCAACGACACGCACCTGGTCGCCGGCGGCGAGTCGCTTGCTCTCATCACGGGGCCGAACATGGCCGGCAAGAGCACCTACATCAGGCAGGTGGCGTTGCTGACGTTGCTGGCCCATTGCGGATCGTGGGTGCCCGCCAAGTCGCTTCGACTGGGTCTGACCGATCGCATCTTCACGCGCGTCGGCGCCAGCGATGAACTGGCGCGCGGGCAATCGACCTTCATGGTCGAGATGCTCGAAACTTCCAACATCCTCCACAACGCCACCCAAGCGAGCCTCGTGATCCTCGATGAAGTCGGGCGCGGGACGAGCACCTTCGACGGCGTGGCCCTGGCGTGGGCCATCACCGAGTACCTGGCGACGCGCGTCGGCTGTCGAACGCTGTTCGCCACGCACTATCACGAGATGACCGAGCTGGCCGACTTGCTGGAGCCGGTCTTCACCCTCAACGTTGCCGTCAAGGAGTACACCGACCAGGTTGTCTTTCTGCATCGCATCACGCCGGGCGCCTCGGGGCGCAGCTACGGCCTGCACGTCGGCAAGCTGGCCGGCATTCCCCGCTCGGTGCTCGAACGGGCCAACGCGGTTCTAAACGAGTTGGAGAAGACCTTCTCGCGCGAATCGCAACGCCCCGCGCTGGCCGCCGTCCAACGCCGGCGCCTGCGACAATTGCGCTTGTTCGAGGAGCCCGAGGAGGTCATCGTTCGCCAACTGCGTGAGTTGAACCTGGACCAGTGCGAGCCTGACGCGGCGCTCGAACGCCTGCGCGCCTGGCGTAAGCTCCTCGGGCCGGATGCGGCCACATGAGCCCGGCCCCGCAACCACTCGCTCGGCGACCGATGCTGTGGCTGCCGATCGTGCTCGCATTCCTGACCCTGCTGGGAGGGCAGCTTCTGTGCCGGTCGGCGTGCGTGCAACCATCCGATCGCAATCGGGCGGCGTACGGTGCCCAACTGGCGTGGCCGGTCCACTTCGATGCCCTCAGCGCTGCCTGCGGAGCCGGGCTGCTGACACTCGACCTTGATGACGAGTACACGCCACGCGGACGCTGGGTGCTCGTGCTGCTGGGAGTGGCGGGGGCGGTGGCATACCTCGTCGCCGGCCGGCAGGTGATCGGTCGGCTGTGGGCTGATTCCGAGCGACGCTTGCCCAGCGCCACGCTGATCGTATGCACGTATCTCGGGCTGCAAGTCGTGCTGGTGCCCGTTGTCTGGGTGGTGGGTCGCGGCGTGAGTTTGGAGGATGCGGCCTGGCAGGCAGTGGCGGCTTTCTCGTCGCTGGGTTGGCGCCGTGGGCCGGACGGCCTGGGTTGGAGCACGATTTGTGCCGCGATATCGGTGCTGGCGGCTCTGGGATGGCCGATCTGGCTTGCGATGCGACGATTCAACGTGGCTCGGACATTGATCATCGGCGCTGGAACCTACATGGCGCTGCTTCTGCTGGGGGCAACGCTAGTCGCGACGCTGGAAACCCCACGCGGAACAACACCGCCACAGGCAACTGACGAGCGACTTGCGGCTCAGACGCCCAGCCTGCGATTCACCCGCGGGCTGGTGCAAGTCACAGCCGCGGCGGGTGCCGGACTGCCGACCGAGCAGCTCGGGGAGCGCGGCGTGAGCGAGGGCACCAAGGTGACGCTCGCGGGGGCCGTGCTGTTGGGCGGGTTGGGCGGCACGGCCGGGGGCGGCGTCACGTGGCTGCTCGCGCTCTGTGCGATAACGGGCATCGCGAGACGCGCCGGGACCGCTCCCGGCGACACTGGAGACACCCGGCGCTGGGCGTGGGCCGGAATCACCTGCGGCGTGACGCTGGTCACGCTGGCGGTCGCTGTGGCGCTCGGGCTGCTGTTGATCGAGGCCCGGACCGCGCCGTCCTATCAAGCGCAGCCCACCTTCGCCGACGCGCTGCTCGACGCCGCCTCCGCCGTCGGCGGGGCCAACCTCTCCAGCGGCCTCACAGCCGCCGTTATCGGGCCGAACCTCTCCAGCGGAATCCGTCAGAGTGTCGATCAGTACTACTATGGAATGACGTGGCTGATGCTGGCGATGCTGGGCGGGCGCATCCTGCCCGTCCTCGTGTTGTGGCGAGCCGCCGGCGGGAGGCGTGGCGTGCCGGCGAACAAGGAGCACCCTTGACGGTTGTTGGACTGATCCCCGCGCGGGCCGGATCGAAACGTCTGCCGGGCAAGAACACCTTGCCGCTGGCTGGTCGGCCGCTGATCGCCCACACCTGCGCCGCCGCCGTCGGGAGCGGCGTGCTGGCGGCCGTGTACGTCAACACCGACAGCCCAGACATCGCAGCCGTAGCCGAGCAACACGGAGCCGCCTGCCCGACGTTGCGGCCGGAGCACCTGGCGGCGGACGACACGCCCACACTCGACTCGAACCTGTTTATGCTTGACTACCTCGCGCGGCGCGGCGAATGTCACGATGCGGTAATGATCTTGCAGCCGACCTCCCCCTTGCGAACCGCCGACGACATTTGCGCCGCCTGGAAGCTGTACCAGGAGCACGCCCCGTGCAGCGTCGTGTCGGTGATGGGCGTGGCGCCGAAATCGTGGCTGGGGACGCTTGTCCCCGACGCCGGCTTCGAGCGCTGGACCGGCGACGCGACTGTCCACCGGCTAAACGGTGCCATCTACATTCACTCGTGGGATGAATACACCCGCCGCGAGTCGTCGGCCAAACTGATCGCGTACACTATGCCGACCGAGCGGAGCGTGGACATAGACACGCGCGCCGATTTTGAATACGCCGAGTTCCTGCTGCGACAAGCGGCCCACGCGACCTGATCGAGCCGCGCCAACTGGAGCGCCATGAGCGACCCACGCAAAACCCTCCGGCAGCGCACCGTGCGGATTGGCCAGCGGCTGGTTGGCGACGGCCAGCCCATGCTGATCATCGCCGAGGCGGGAGTCAACCACGACGGCGCCGTCGACAAAGCGCGCAAACTGGTTGACGCGGCGGCCGAGGCGGGGGCCGACATGGTCAAGTTCCAGATGTTCAGCGCCGCTGAGCTCACAACGGAGAACGCCGCCGCAGCCGAGTACCAGAAGGACGTTGGCGCCACGACGCAGCGCGGCATGCTCCGCCGCCTCGAACTGTCGGACGACGACTTCGAGCGAATCGTCGAGCGCTGCCGACAACGCTCGATCGAGTTCCTGGCCACGCCCTTTGGCCCCGCGGACGTCGAGCGGCTGGTCAAGCTCGGCGTAAGCGCCATCAAGACCGCCTCGACCGATCTGAACAACGTTCCGCTCTTGCAGGCGGCGGGCGAGACCGGCTTGCCGCTGATGGTCTCGACCGGAGCTTCGACGGCCGAGGAAATCGCGGCTGCCGTCGAGAGGCTGCGCTCGTGGGGCGCATTCGATCGCCTGATCCTGCTGCACTGCGTCAGCAGCTACCCGACACCGCTCGAAAGCGCCAACCTGCGCGCCATCGGCGCCTTGCGCGACGAGTTCAACGTCCCCGTCGGCTACAGCGACCACACCGAGCACGTCCAGATCGCCGGCTGGGCGGTTGCCGCCGGCGCCAGCGTGCTCGAAAAGCACTTCACGCTCGATCGTCGGTCCGCCGGCCCCGATCACGCCATGTCGCTCGAACCGCGCGGGCTGGCAGCTTACGTGGAGGCGGCGCGCGAGGCCGAGCGAGCGCTGGGCACGGGCCGGATCGGCATGACCGCGCTCGAAGCCGACGTGCGCGCCGTGGCCCGTCGAAGCGTCGTGGCGATCGACAGTATCGAGGCCGGCACAGTGCTGACGCCGGAAATGCTGACCGTGAAGCGACCCGCCGGCGGGATCACCCCTGACCGCCTGCACGAGCTTGTCGGGCGCCCTGCTCGGATCGCCATCGCAGCCGACACCGCCATCACCTGGGAGATGATCGCGTGAGCCGCCGCCGCCGTATCGCCATTGTGACAGGCACGCGGGCCGAATACGGGCTGCTGGCCTCGACCATGCGCGCCATCGACGCCCACCCGCGCCTCGAATTGCAGCTCGTGGTCACCGGCATACACCTGCTGCGCGAATTTGGCCACACTGCCCGCCACATCACACGTGACGGCTGGCACATCGACGCGCGCGTCAAGATGCAGCGCGGTTCGGATGACCCGCTCGACCAGGCCGCTGGGCTGGCTCGCGGAGTGGCCGGCATCGCCCGCTACCTGGAGTCCGCGCAAACCGACATCGTAGTTGTGCTCGGCGATCGGATCGAAGCAATGGCCGGAGCGCTGGCCGCCGTCACCACCGGGCGCATACTGGCCCACATCCACGGCGGTGACGTGGCCCCCGGAGACTTCGACGACTCGCTGCGCCACGCGATCACCAAACTGGCCCACATCCACCTCCCCGCCACCAAGCAGGCCGCCCGGCGGATCATTCGCATGGGCGAGCAGCCCGACCGCGTACACGTCGTCGGCGCCCCGGGCCTCGATCGATTGCGTGAACTGCTGGCCACCCCGTGGTCCGACACCCCGCTCCAATCCTGGGCGGCCGCCGGCAACTACGCCCTGGTCGTCTATCACGCCTGGGGACGTGCCGCGACGACCGAACGCCGAGCCATGAGCGTGATACTGCGAGCGGTCGAGTCCCGCGGCTTGCGGCGACTGATCCTGTACCCCAACACCGACCGCGGGCATCGCGGCGTGCTCGACGCAATCTCCCAACACGAACGCCGTCACACCGCCGCCGATGTTCGCGTCGCCCGTTCGCTGCCGCGCGACGAGTATCTCCAAGTCCTGATCCACGCCGACGTTATCGTGGGCAATTCGTCCAGCGGCGTCATCGAAGCGCCGGCGGCCGGCACCACCGCCATCAACATCGGCCCCCCGACAAGCGGGCCGGCAGGTGGGCGGGTCGGCGGTCATCGGTGCCGGCCATACGCTATCCGCGATCCAGGCCGCACTGGCGATCGCGGCGTGCAAGCGCTCCCGGCCAGGGCGAGGCACAGCCTGCGGCGACGGCCACACCGGTCAGAGAGTTGCCAAGATACTCGCACAACTGCCGCTGTCGCAGGCGATATCGCGCAAAGTCATTTCTTACTAGGACTTACGCGCGGCGGACACCTGCCCGGCCACGCCGATCCCGCCTCACAGCCCATCGCTCCGATAACGAAGCGGCACATAATACGATAAACGTTGAATCATGAATGCCATTTGAGTAAGATGCTACCGTGAGTTTGTGTTGTGGATGGTGACTGGGAGCATTGGCGCCACCATTATCTTTCTAAATCTCGTAAGGCGATCAGAGGAGACCTCTATGTTGAGTTCATCACGATGTAAGGCCGCGCTGGCGATTGCGGCCGTTGGGTTCCTGTGTATGTGTACTCCGTCAACCGCCATAAGCGCGGAGCGGATGGTATTGGCGGAGAACTTCACTGCTACCTGGTGCGGCTACTGCCCAGAGGTTTCGACCCAACTGGTCACCATGATGAACACCCACCCGGAGTTCATCCTGATTCAATGGCACAGTAGCGATGGCTACGAGATCGGCCTTGGTGGCCAGCGGAGTGGGTTCTACGGCGTCAGCGGTATCCCGGCCGTGTCGATCTCCGGCGGCAACAAGGTCGTCGGCTCCGGGCAGCCCATGAGCCTGTGGGAAACCCAGTTCAACAACGCCCACAACTTACCGACCGACGTCCTGATCGAGGTGGGCGCCGAACTTGTTTCCGGCAGCACCTATCGCGTGTCGGCCCGAGTCTGTCGCGAGGATGACGCCTCCGGCACGCTCTACATGAACATCTACATGGTCGTGGTGCGCGACTGGTGGCCCTCCGGGGCCAATTACTACCGTGCCTGTGCCGTCGCCGGTGCCCACCAGGGCTGGGAATCACTCATCCCGGGCGAGTGCGCCGAGTACGAGGACGACTTCAACCTCAGCGCGCACATGAGCTATGCGAGCGACCTCAAGATCGTCGTCTTCGCCCAGCAGTACGGCAGCACCGCCCCGAAGACGGTGTACCAGGTGGCTGAGATGGACTGGCCTTTCTCGCCGCTACCCCCGGACACTCTTCCGGGCGACCTGGATGGTGACGGCGACATCGACTTCGACGACATCGACCCCTTCGTCATGGCCCTCAGCGGCCAGGAAGCCTACGAAGCGGCTTACCCCGATGGCACGTGGCTCAATGCCGACTGTGACCTGGATGGCGACGTCGACTTCGACGACATTGACGCCTTCGTGGCGCTTCTCGGCGGCTGATCCTCCCGCTTTCGAGACTTAATAGAGAACAAGGCCGCGTGGAACCCTGTTTGGTTCCCGCGGCCTTCTTCATGCGCCCCGCACGCGCTACTGCCAGATGCGGCGCAGAATCTCACCCAGTACGCCGATTGACTTCGAGCCCCCAAAGAAAATCAGCAGCGAAAACACAAAGGCGTGTTGCGTTACCAACCATGCCAGAATCGTCGGAAGCGGTCGCAGCTTGAGACAACCCCGGCGAAGGGCCGGCAAGGCGCCGGCGGGGGCTTCGTCCAGACGCTTCATCCAGCGCGCCCAAAGCCCATTCACCCACACCATCAACCCCATCACGATGCCCCAGATGCCCAACTGCGGAATCAACGCGTGCCAGATACCGATCAGGAAGAACGTCAAACACAGATTCCACCAGACGTGTCGGCGATTGCCGCCCAGTGGGATGTACACATAGTCGCGCAGAATCCCCGACAGGCTGATGTGCCAGCGGCGCCAGAAATCGCGCATGCTCGTTGCCAGCCAGGGCCAGTTGAAATTCTCCAGCAGGCGATAGCCGAGTAGCCGGGATACGCCGATGGCAACGTCGCAGTAGCCGCTGAACAAGAGGTATAGCGTGAATATCTGCCAGAAGACTCCGGTGTACAGCAGCCAGAAGGACTCGATTCGCCGGGGATCCTCATAGTAGATGCCGTGCGGACCTAGGCCGAGGTGATCACCCAGCAGCGGCAGGAAGTACAGCACGACGATCACGCTCTTGCACAGCCCCCAGCCAATGCGCCACAGCCCCGCCGCGACATCCCGCGCTCGGCGTCGACCATGACACGTGTCCATCTGCTCTTGAAAGGTCTGGAACCGGTCGATCGGCCCCTGGAGCAGCGCTGGCGCGTAGCAAACATACGCCATGAAGTTAAGCAACGAACGTTCGCCCGCGGGCAGCTTGCCCCGTTTGATGTCGGAGAAGTAGTGCAGCAGTCGAACGGACAAGTAGGCCGTTCCGATGTTGTGGACATTCCAGAACATGGCATGCACGAGCCGAGGCGGGCCGCCGTTGCCGGGAGCATGGTGGACCATTCGCAAGAACGGCTCCCACGAGGTTCCGCGCACACCGAGCGGAAAGATCCAGGGCACGTGATCGAAAAGCCACGTGTTCAGCTCTTCCGGCAACTGCACGTTGTGCAGCGCCATCGTGATCACGTACCAGATCGTGACAACCACTCCCATGGCCAACGCCGGACTGATCCGACCCCCGTCTCCGCGCTCACATCTGGCGGCGAAGCGCTCGCCCAGACCATGAAAGACAACGCAGGTCGCCAGCCACAGCCCGGCGTACAGAGCACCGCAGACATAGCCCACGAACGCCAACCCAGTCATGATTATCCCGAGGCGCAGCTTCTGGCGGGATAGTAGCAGCAGGACGGGCAAGAAAGGCAGGCAGTAGACCACGACGAAGCGGTCGGCGAAAACCTGCCCCATCCAGAAATCGCGCCAATCCAGCCATGGTGTTTGACGAATGGGTTCCGCCAGGTAGGTCCAGATGGCCTGGAGGTTATCGGTCATTGCCGCGAGCGTAAAAACATCCATGCCGAATCCCGTGACCGGATCGCCGCTCGAACGCCGAGCGTATACAATCGGGCAAACTTACCCGCTGGGCCGCGTTGCGCGAAGTAGCCGCCGCGCATTCGTCCTACATGTGGGACCGGTGTTCCACGGGTCGAATCGCGAATTGTCGGAAAGTGTGTAGGCCCGCGGCCTGCTTATGCGGATTGAGAAACGACAGATTCATGCGGCACCCTTCCAGTGTCGCTGCCGGGATGGCAACGATCGATGCTATCGCCTCTGCGAGACGCACTCGGACGCCCGGCCCGAGATTGGCACAACTAGGAGCCCTTCATGCTCACCTCGACCCCACGCTGGGGACCGTTCTCTTTGTGCGCGCTGCTTGTCACGCTGCTCGCGGCGTCGGCGCCCGCCCAAACCGCGGGCGACGAAGCAACTCAGTTGGTGGGCGCATTTCGCGCTGCATATCGGACCGAGAACTGGACACAGGCCATCGAACTAGGCCTGAAGCTCAACCGCCACTTCCCCAATAGCCGCGTCCACCGCTACAACCTCGCCTGTGTGTACGCGCGTGGCGGCGACGCCGAAAACGCGGTTACGTGGCTGCGTAAAGCGGCCAAGACCGGCTTCGCCCAGCTCGGGCTGATGGAATCCGATTTAGACCTCGCCACTTTGCGTGATAATCCCGGATACCGCGCCGCGCTGGAGTTGGTTCGAAAGAACGTCCAGCGCGACCGGGACACAATCCAAAGAAGCTTCGAGCGCCGCAAACCACTAATAGTCACGCCTCCAAAGCACAACCCGCAACGACCCGCCCCTCTGCTGATCGCGCTACACGGCTACGGCGGTCGCTCCGAGGGCTATCCGTTGCGCTGGCGCGACGCGGCGGCTGAGTTCAAGACGCTGCTCGTCGCGCCGCAGGGCCCCGTCGCGATCGAAGGCGGCGGGTACAGTTGGGTCGATGTCGACACGGCTGATTACGTGCTGGAATTGACGCTCGACCACGTTCGCCGCCAGCACAAGATCGACGAAAGCCGCATTGTTCTCACCGGCTTCTCGCAAGGCGCCTACATCGCTTACAGCCTGGGCCAGCGCCACCCGGAGATGTTCACCGGCGTCATTCCGATGGCCGGCCCTTACATCCCGGAGCTCGATAAACCCACGTCCATCGGCGACCACCAATCGCCCCGCTACTACTTCATGGTCGGCGAAAAGGACCGCATGGTTTCCGTTGCCGACGTGCGACAGACCGCCGCCGATTTCTCCGCGGCCGGCTACGTGACCAAACTGATCGTCTACCCGGGCGTGGGTCACCGCTTCCCAAGTGATTGTAACCACCAGTTGCGCAAAGCCCTGGAGTTCGCTTTCGAGCCTCGCGCCTCCGAAGAGCCACGGGAGCAGCGCCCGCTAACCGCCACAATCACTCCCGAACAGAACCGTGGGCGTTAGCGGCCGGCCCAAGCCGTAGCGTATGTCTTGACGCACCAATCACCTTGTGTGGGATCGGTTTGCAGCCGGTCGGACCGTTTCATGCGGCCTGCCCCGCCGCCGGGGTTCCCCTAATCGCCTCGGGGCTGCAGAATACCGGCATGTCCAAGCGACGCCGATCCTGGATTCGCCGGCTGGTGTGGACCGGCGTCGGACTCACCGCGCTGGCCGTGGCCACCTACACGCATGTCACAAACCCCGCTCGCCTGCGGAGCCGGGCCTTGACGGCCTTGCGAAGCCTGTCGGCGGGGACGGTCGATGTGGGTCGAGTGACGTTCTCGCCCAGCAACGGGCTGGAACTGAGCGACCTGGTCATCGAGTCCTCCAATGCCACCGACCATCGGTGGCCGCCGCTCTTGCGCATCGGCTATGCTCGAATCAACTGCGACCTGCTCGCGCTGCTCGCCGGCCGCATCGACCCCACTAACGTCGAGTTACGGAACGTGGCCCTGGCCGTGGTCCTGGAGCGCCCCAAAGACTCTCCCACGGACGACCCCCGCGTTTTCGATCAGGCCGCGCGCTTTCGCCGACTCCTGAACACGCTGCAGCGCGGACTGCCGCATGTCACGATCGAGCGGGCCGACCTGCAATTGCTCGTTCTCGAAGATGATCGGCTGCGCCTGCTGCGACGCATGCCTTGGCGCGCCGCCGTCGATGCCGACGACGATGGCTACGTCCTACGCGCCGATCGTCGGCCCGCCACCCGCGCGCCCCTGGCCCAGGCCCGCTGGCAGCGCTCGACCGGCGAGCTGGAATTCACGCTGGACTGGACCGAATTGGACAACATCATCCCTCTGCTGCCCTCGGCGGTCGCCGACCAGCTCAAACAACTGAATCCCGCCGGCCGGGTGCGACTCGAACGGCTGGTCATCCGCCCCGCGTCCAGCTTGGACTCGGGCCAGTGCTCGGCCGCCGCGCCACAAGTCGTGGTCGCCGAGCTGCGCATGCAAGATGGCCGTTGCGTGTTGCCGGTTGAGGAGCGCGCCGCCGCCACACAACCCCGCGCCTCGCTACCTGGGTACTACCTCGATATGAGTTCGGTCTCCGCGACGTTGTCGTATGCCAGCCCTGGGACGACCGCCGCGGCCACTCTCAAGTTGCGAGCCCAGGGGCACGTACACGGCGCGCCGACCAATTTGACGGTCGACTTGCGCCCCGACCTGGCCACGCGGCTAGCAACGGCCACGCAGCGCGAAATCACACTTGACGACGTACTGAGTGCCGAAATGGCCATCGAGGGATTGGAGTTGCCCACCCATGAGACCTACCCGGACTTCGTTCAAGCTCCGCGACTGGGCAGCGGGTTGACGAATGCCTTCCACCGTTACAAATCGCGCGGGAAAGTAAGCCTGCGTCTGACCATTGTGCCGCCTGGGACGCTCGCCGCGGATGGCGCGCCGCTGACCGGCTCGGATCGAATGGCGGGCGAACTGGAACCGCTGGGGACCGCGTTTACCTACTACGAGTTCCCTTACGATCTGGTCGGGGTGACTGGGCTGCTGCGCTACGAGCGTGGCCGCGTGCTGCTCGATAACCTCCGCGGTTACCACGGCGGCGGGGCGGTGTGCGCCAACGGCATCGTCAATAGCACCGAGTCCTGGACCGGGTTCGACCTGACTTTCCAAGGCACGGGCACCGCGCTGGACGACGATCTCTACGCCGCCTTGCCGGAGAAGTACAAACAACTGTGGCGCAGCACCGCACCGCTCGGCGTCTGTGATGTCACCACCACTGTTCGCCGGCCCGACGGCTCGGATGAACACGGCTCACATCCAACCGCTGTTGACATCGCCGCCCGCCTGCTGGGCGCCAGCCTCGCCCTCGGAGACGGGCGCCGCATTGACCAGGCCGACGGGAACATAGTTATTCAGGCCGGCAAGCTGCAAATCAACAACCTGCACGGCTACGATGGCCAGACCTCACTGCGCCTGGACGGTACGGTCAGCGTACGCAACGGCGAGACCGAAACCGACGTGCGTGTCCAGGCCGCGAACCTGCCCATCAAGCACGCGGCTCCGCTGACACCCGACGGCGAACTCATGTCCGCGTTTCAGTTCACCGGCCAGGCCGATGTCTGGGGGCGCATATTCGACACGCCCGAGGCCGGCCGCCGCCAACATCTCGCCGTCCACATGACATCGGGACGACTGATCGGACTGGTACCCGATCGACACTGGACAGTGCGCGAGGCGTGGATCAGCGTGCGCGGCGACGAGCGCGAAGTGCTTTCCCTGGATTGCCGGCAAGGGGATGCTTGGCTAACGGGTAGCGGCAAGTTGCCGGCCCCGGCTGGTTGCGGCGACGCCTTGGCTTTGACACTCCAGGCCGGCGCGCCGGCCATCGAGGAGCTCTATCCACAGTTCGTTCCGCCGCGTTGGGCGCGTTTCGCCGATGATCTCGGATTGTCAGGCCCCGGCACCATCGACGTTCGCCTGCGGGCCGTGGCCGACGATGCCGCCCCTAGTGGACAGGTGGCCGAGATCGAGTTGCATACCGGGAGCATGAAGGCTCGCTGGCTGCCGCTGGACTTGCACGCCGTGCAAGCCGCCATCCTGTTCGCGCCCCAGCGCTTCAAATTGCACCCATCCACCGCCCGGTGGGGAGCCGACGGCCGCATCGAGGCCAAGGGGCACGGCACCTGGGACGACGATAGCACCCAGGCCGAGTTCACCGTCGATGCACACCGGCTTCTGTTCTGCCGGCAGCTCATGGAGGCCTTGCCGCGACCACTGGCCAACGCACTCCAGCCTCTGCACCCCGTTGGCGAGTTTGACGCGCAACTGAGCGGCTGGCGCACAACCGCCGGCGATCAGACTACCTGGCGCCTCGAAGGCAGCGTGCCGCTGCGCCACACGACCTTGGAACTCGGACTGAAGATCGATGATCTCGACGCCCGAATCGACGGCTCATGCACTATCGGCCCGGCTGGCGAGGTCGAGTTGGATGCCGAGTTCCTCGTGGCCGGCGGCAGCCTCGCCGGCCGTAGGATCGAGCGTTGCGAAGGACGACTCACGCGCTCGCCACAGGAGCGCTGGTTGCGACTGGACGACCTTCGCGGTCGCGGTTGCGGCGGCGAGGCCGTCGGCTCACTGCTCATCGACCCCCAGACGGCCGAGTACGAACTTGAACTGACACTGCATGACGTGAGTGTCGCTCAATTGATGCCGCCCCCTTCGGACGATCCTGGGCGAAAACGTCCCGGCCGCGTGGACGGTGACGTCTGGCTACGCGGCACCGCCGGCGACAAGGTCAGCCGCCGAGGCGGCGGAACGCTGCGGGTCTCCGGAGCCTCGTTTCTGCAAACGCCCGTGCTGGCTTCGGTGGCCGCCGAGAAGGGCAAGGACAATAAGATCAGCGATACCGTTGACGAGGCCGTCATTCGCTTTCTGTGGGGCGGCGAGCAGGTGTGGCTCGAGCGTGTTGACATTCGGAGCCGCGACTTACGTCTCGTGGGCCGCGGAACGTGGAATCTGGGCGACGACTCCATCCGCATGACGCTGGTCGGCGCACACCCCGAACACTGGCCCCGAGTCGCGGTGCTCACCGACCTGATTGAGCTGGCTGGACGTGAACTTGTGCAGTATCACGTCGAAGGCACGCTCGCGGCCCCCACCGTGCGCGTCGAGCCGCTACACCGGCTGAACAACACCCTACGCGCCCTGCTGGGTTCCGAAGAACCAGAAGCCGAGGACTAGCCCTCAGTCAGCCGTCAGTTGCTCCGCAGCCTCTCCGATCAGAACCCCGAGCGTCAGCGAGTGGGCGCGTAATACGGATCCCGATTTGACTTCGCGCCATGCCTTGCGTTGGCGCGGCATCGTTGCTGGTATCCTACGGCCGACTCGGAGGTCGGCCGCTACTCCTGCTGGCGCAACTTCTATTCGGAATCCGTATAACGACCGTCCAGGACCATCCGTCACTGATAATTGACGGCTGAACGCTGATAGCTCGCAGCCGTTCTACTCCAAGTAACCCAGCTCGCTGAGACGCTGCTCGAGGATTCGACGATCTTCGTCGGTGTACGCTTCCTCTGTCGACTCGGTCCGCACCTTCTCGACCGGCGGTTCCTGCTCTACGACCGGCTCCACCGAGAACGCCTCGCGAATCACTCGGCCCTCCATGTCGACCGGCACACGTAACCCCAGAGCCGACAACGTCGTCGGCGTGATATCGACGATGTTCGCGTTGACGCGCTCTCCGCAGCGCACGTTCGGACCGCCCAAAGCCAGAATCCCTTCCACGCGATGCGTGCCCTCCAGTCGGCGGGCGCTGCACCAGCGCACCGTCTTGCCGCCCCGAATCTTGCGCATCACCGCGAAGCCCGGATGAGGCTCGAGCATCAGGTCCGGCAAGTTGGGATTCTCCTTGCGACTACAGCCATAGAGTTCCTCGGCCTTGTGAACCTCGGGAAAGATCCGCACGGTTCGACCCTCGGGATTGCGCACCGTGGCGGTGCGAAGCCGCTCGGCCAACTCATCACGCAGCCGTTCGTAGTCCTCGGGCTCGACAATGCCGTGCGGCCCGCGCCCCTTGAGGTTGATGTACAGGTACCCGTAGATGCCCGCGTGCATCACGCAAGCCCGCGTCCGCGACCAGTCCACCGCCAGATCACGCTCGATTCCTCGATTGCCCTGCTCAAACCGGTTGCGCCGCCCCTTGGTCATCCGATGCCACAAGTGCCCGGCCCGTGTCGAGGCCTGTTCCCACCCGCTGCGCAGACACAAGTAGCCCCACTTCCGCAAGAGCAGATTGGGCTGCGCCTTGCCGTCCAGGCTGCCGTGCCCATGATCGGACATGATCAGCACGGTAGCCCCGTTATCGTCGGCGTATTCAAAAAGATCACGCAGCGCATCGTCCAGCCGCTCGAAACAACGGGCCGCCAACTCCGCCTCGCGCGGGTGACGCTTGTTGAACCGCGGATCCAGGTACTTCCAGGCCTTGTGCTGCAGGTTGTCGACCAGCTTGAACACGATCATCATCATGTCCCAGCCGTACTTGTCGCCGCAGAACCGCGTCAGCTTGGCACCCTGGTCGAAACTGTTGGCGATGTAATCGAGGTTGTCGATCAACTGGTTGTAACGCCCGATCGCCGTTCGCCGCCAGTTCGTGCGATAGTCGTAGCTGGGGAAGACGCGGAAAATCTCCGGCTTGAGCTCGGGCGGCCATGTGAACTCCGCCTCGATACTCGGCGTCTCGAACCCGCTGATCATGAAGCCGTTCACCGGCTTGGGCGGATAGGTCATCGGCACGTTTATGCTGCCAACGCGCAGACCCTTCTCGCTCAGAAGCTGCCACAGCGTCTTCTCACGAATCTCATACGTGCTGTTGAACGACAGCGAATGCTCCGTCGCGTTGTACGTCTCGAAGTCGAGAATGCCGTGCAGCCCCGGCCCCTTGCCGGTCATGAAGGTTGTCCAAGCCGCCGGCGTGATCGGCGGCTTGGTCGAGTTCAGCACGCCCGCGACGCCGCCCTCGATGAACCGTTTGAGATTCGGCATCCGCCCACTCTGGATGAGCGGGTCGAGTACGTCGAACGTCGCCCCGTCCAGCCCGATGATCAGTATGCGATCGGCAACCGCCCGCAGTGGACGCTTGGCCAGCAGCGTGGTGTTTGGCTGCGTCCGTTCCGGCGCTGGTGCTTGTGTATTCATACCTGCTTATCCTCGTCGATCGCCCAGCGAATGAGCCGCCGCAGGGCAACCGCTACTACCTGAAGCGCGAGGCTGCAACCCGCGCCGTCCCCGGTCGAAACGTCAACACCGGCCGACTCGCCGGCGCGACACTGCCAACAGCATACACTTTCTGAGCTTCTTGAATAGGCCGCGGGCCACTCACCGCACCGGCAGGTTCCGGCTAGCCGGCCGCACAATCAGATCGTAACCGTCGGTTTCAACGCATGTTGCGCTGACCAGCGAGCCGGCCTCGAAGTCGCCGTCCGACAGCCTGCATCCCGCGTCAACCTCGGGTGCCTGCCCCGCATGACGTCCCAGGCACACACCATCCGCCAGCCCGTCAACAACCACATCGAACGTCTGCCCAATCCGGCGACGGGCCGACGCCAGCGCCATCTCCTGCTGAACCAGCATCAGCCGCTCGTGACGCTCCACCCGCAACGCCTCGTCCAACTGGCCGTCAAGCTGGGCCGCCGGCGTGTCCGGCTCGGGCGAATAGGCGAACGCCCCCAGCGCCTCGAAGTCGAACTCTCGCACGAATGCGAGCAGTTCCTCGAACTCCGCTTCCGTCTCACCGGGAAACCCGACGATCAACGTGGTGCGGAGCGCCACGCCCGGAATGCGCGCTCGGAGCTTGCCGAGCAATTCCTCGGTAGCCCGCCGCGTCACCCGCCGACCCATCCGTTTGAGCACGCGGTCGCTGATGTGCTGAAGCGGAATATCAACATATTTGACAACCCGCTCGCATTCGGCGATCGCGGCGATCATCTCGTTCGTGAACACCGTCGGGTAGGCGTACATCAGCCGCAGCCACCGCGCCCCTTCGCACTCCGCGTCCAGTCGCCGCAACAGGCCCGCCAACCCCTCCGCATAGCCGCAATCCGTGCCATAGCTCGTCGTGTCCTGACCGATCAGCACCAACTCACGAGCTCCGTCAGCGATCAACTCGCGACACTCAGCCACGACTTCCTCAGGCGCCTTCCCCCTTTGCGGCCCACGAATCGCCGGTATCGTGCAGAATGTGCATTTCTGGTTACAGCCCTCGCTGATCCGCACGTACGCATAATGTCGGGGCGTCAGTCGCAACCGACCCCGATCCGACCAGCCCTGAGCGTGATAGTCGCCCAGCTGCGTACACACCTCGGCGTCACGCCGACAACGCCACACAGCCCGCGCCACGCCATCGCGATCATGCACCCCCACCAGCGCGTCAATCTCGGGCACTTCATCCAGCAGCCTCTCACCGTCACGTTGCACCAGACAGCCGGCCACAATGATATGACGCAACTCGCCACGCCGCTTGCGCTCCGCCAGGTCGCGAATAACGTCCAGCGCCTCCGCGCGCGCCGCCTCCAGGAAGCCGCAGGTGTTCACGACAATCGTGTCGGCGACCGACTCGTCACCGGTGATCACCGCCCCGGACTCCGCGATCTGACCGAGCATCTTCTCCGAATCAACCAGGTTCTTTGGGCAGCCCAACGACACGAATCCCACCACCGGCAACCCTTCGCCAGAGTCCTCGCGCTCGTGCTCCGCACTGCTATCCACCGACATCGCCGCTCCCATCCGGCCCGCGCCGCACCGCGATCAGCTCAGCCGCTATGCTCACACCAATCTCCTCCGGCGTAATGGCGTCAATGTCCACGCCGATCGGCGCATGTACCCGAGCCAGTTGCGCGTCCGTCACACCTCGGCGCTTCAGCTCACCGTAAAGCGTCGCGATTTTCCGCCGACTGCCGATCATGCCAACATACCGCGCCGGTGAATTGACAACCGCGCCCAACGCCTC
>CAZUCH010000016.1:0-8255 GCA_964619045.1 uncultured Planctomycetales bacterium
CGTTTGCCACGCGTGCGGCCGACGCAGATCGCAACCGGGGATGAGCACCTCGACACGCCGCAAACCACTGCCCGTAGCCTGTGGCACTGTCAGTTGGCCGACCTTCGGCAGATCTGAATCGACCATGAAGAAAGCGGCCGTGCCGCCCAGCCGCCGGGCCAGAGCGTCAGCCGCGATAGTCTTGGCCAACACGCCGGCGTGAAACAACTCGGCTTGGTGCCCCGCCAAGATCACTGGGCCATCCAGCTCCAACTCCGCTCGCAGAGCCGTCCGCACCGCCCCCAAACTCCCATCCAGCATGGTCGTCCGTTCGCTGCGCCCCGCCCGCCATGCGTCCAGGGCGGCGCACACACGCTCTGGCGCGGGCTCAAACAGCACGTCCAGATGCTCCGGCGGAGTCACCAGATGGTCGTTGTCGATCAAGCGTGGAACTGAGTGCGGCATACCGGCAGTGTGCGTCCCATTGTGTGCGTCAGCGGCTGATGATGCAGCTCGCGGACCAGTACTTCCAGATAGTGTCCCAGCCGCGCCGCCGGGTCATCCAACGTCCCGCCGAACGTGCGACTACGATCGCGATAGATACGCTCCACCGGCAACTCACACATGCGCAGCTCGGCACGCACACACTCTACCCAGAACTGAAGCGGAAAGGCATACCCCGGCTCATCCAGCCGCAGACGTTCCATGGCCGCGACCCGATGGGCCTTGAACCCGCAGAACGAGTCGGTCAGCCGCAGCCCCACAAGCTGCCCCAGCAAGCCCGTAACAAGCTGATTGATCTGTCGCCGGTCGGGCGGGGCCGAATCATCACCCGAATACGCGTTCAGATAGCGTGATCCGCTGATTACGTCGTGTTCATCCCGCGCCGCCGCGGCCACGAACTCCGGAATGCGAGCCGGTTCGTGCTGCTCGTCACAGTCGATCGTGATTATCCACTCGAACCCGTGTCGTGCGGCGAACCCAAACGCGTCGATCAGCGTCTGACCGTAGCCCCGGTTCTCCAAGTGCGTGATCGTACGCACATCCGGTCGGCGGCGTAGCAAATCGGCCGTTCCGTCGGTCGAACCGTCATCTATCACCAGAATATCATCTACATGCCGGCCCACCGCGTCGATCACGCCCAACAGGTGACGCTCTTCATTAAAGGCCGGAATGGCGACCAGACAACGCATCGTTCAAACCCTCGGCAACCGCATGCAACCAGCTCACGCCGCTATCCCTCACCCATATAATAGCGCCAATGCGTCGGCGGCAATGTCACTAGCCGCGGCGGGACGCCCGTTTGCCCGGGCGGCCGCACCCAGAGCCTCGAGCCGGGCCGTGTCCGCCAGCAGAGTGCTCACACGATGGCCCAGCAGCCGGGGATTGTTGACCTTGATCGCCGCCCCGCGCTCGAGCACGTGGTCGCTGTTGCGCGTCTCCTGCCCCGGAATTGGGTTGACGACCACTAGCGGCAGCCCGCAAGCCAGCGATTCTGCCACCGTGAGCCCTCCCGGCTTCGACACGACAACACTCGCCGCACACATCCACTCATGCATATGCTCCGTGAACCCCTCCACGTGTACCGGCCGGTCGGCACCCCGGGCCTCGGCCTCCAGACGTCGCCGCAAACGCTCGTTGCGCCCCGCGATTGCAACCACCTGGGCCCCGGCCGACATGGCAATCAGCTCGCGCAGCAGCAGCGCCGTCGGCCCCACGCCGAATCCACCCGCCAGCAGCAATACCACCGGCTGATCCGCCGCCAACCCGCGTCTCCGCCGCGCCTCCGCGCGACTGAGTGGCTGCTCGAATTCAGGCCGCACCGGGATGCCCGTCACGCGAATCCGCCCTGCCGCCACGCCATTGGCCACCAGGTAAGCCCTCCCATCGTCGGTGGCGGTGTAGTACCGCTCGGTCGGCTCCTGCACCCAGATGCGGTGAGTCTCGTAGTCGGTTGTGACCGTCACTTGCGGACAGTCAATCTGCCCCGCGCGACGCATCTGAGCCACGATCTCCGCCGGCAGAAAATGCGTGTTCACGATCAGTTGCGGCCTCCGCTGACGCACGTAGCGGGTGGTCGGCAGCTTATTCAGATTCTGAAGACACGCCCGCACCGCATCCTGGAGCCGGCTGTCCGGGCGATCCACGGCGTCGTACAACCAACCCATCGCGGCCGGCGCGTGTCGCACCAGTCCCATATACCCCCCCCCATACAGTCGCCGAAACAGCGCGTTGGAGATCGACAGCACGTCCAGCACTTCAACGTTGGCCCGAGGCGCGGCGGTCCGCAGGGCGTGCTCCAGCGCCCGGGCCGCAACCAGGTGCCCGGCCCCGGCCGACGCCGTAAGAATCAGGATCGTGTCACTTCTAGCCATCGCCGTTGGGCGCATCCTCTCCGCACTTCCTGGGCGTGCTCCGCGCCAGGCGCTGTTCCAGCGTCCTGGCATGTTTCATCAACGACTTCCGGCTGTCTGCCAGGGTGATCTCGGCGCCGCGGCGCGGCGCGCAGATCAGGTCCAATCCCGCCGGCAGATCGTGTTGAGATAGGCGGAAGGCCTCCCGGAGCACGCGCTTGATCCTATTGCGCTGTGGCGCGCCGCCGTGCTTGCGACCCACGATCAGCCCCAATCTGGCGTGTGGCAGCTCATTGCGCCGGCCCCACACTGTGATGATCTGGTCAACCGCTCGCGGCCCGTGCCGCACGGCTTGCCCGAAATCGGCCCTACGGATCACCCGCAACCCCCGCGGAAAAGAAAAAGGGGATAAGTTCATTTTTGCCACATCGCCATTCGCTCTGATGATACCCGAATCCGGCTTGGATGCCGACGACCCACTCATCTGCCACCACCTACTAACATCAGGCTCTCCATTAACCACCAATTGTCCGGGACACGCAGCCCCGCCGCAAGGAGAAAAAGGGGATAAGTACAATTACTGGGCGTGAGATGCATCGGGTGAGAAAAGGTGATAAGCCGAGTAATTGTACTTATCCCCTTTTTCTCCTTGACTGCCGCCCGCACCAGAGTACACTAACCCGTGCGCGGGCTCATGGCCCCGCTGATCCCGTAGCTCAATTGGACAGAGCGCTGGCCTCCGGAGCCAGAGGTTGAGGGTTCGAGCCCCCCCGGGATCGTCTTCCAAATGCACTATGTGACGACCAGCCGCGACCGCCCGACGATCTACTCGGGCTTCACCGCCCAGCAACGGCTCGTGTGAACCGGGCGCGCCGTCGATTTCCAGTCACGCGCCGACTCGCGCCAGCCTTCCGAGCAGTGCCGGATCGTCAGCCCCGCAAGCAGCGTTGGCAACTCGTCGGTCTGTAGAAGATGGGCGTCGGCCGCCGGCCTGCCATAGCGCTCGCGGTGCGTTGCCGTGAACGTCTCGCATATCAAGTTGCCACCCGGACACAGCCACTGCGCAAACAGCTCAAACAGCGGCCGGTGCAGGTAGCGAAAACACATGATCAGGTCGAAGGGATGCTCGAAGGTCGGCGGTGCTCCCCGCTCCAGGTCCGCCACACGCCAATCCACCGGCACTATCGCCGGCGCGCAGTGCCGTGCCAGGCCTGCGCCAAGCTGCAATGCGTCCGGCAGAACGTCAACAGCCGTCACGTGCCAGCCGAGTGACGCCGCGAAGACGGCGTCGCGCCCGGTACCGCAAGCCACGTCGAGCGCCCGCCCGGGCTCCAGTTGCGGCAACATTTCTTCCAGAAACGCGTTGGGGCGCCACAGACAACCGACTTCCGCCGGTGCAAGACCGTCGGCGTACGCGAACTCGCTCGACACAACGCCGCGCCGCCCGTTCGCGTTCAGCCATTCCACGGCTTGCCCCGCCAATTCCGGCGGCCCGACGACAGTCACGACCACATCCCGGGCCGGCAGCTCGTGTACGCGCCCCGCCAACTCTGTCAGCGGGATATTCACCGCCCCCGAAATCGGCCGCTCGGCCGCCGCCCCTTCCGGCCGCGGGTCGAGCAAGTCACAAGCTACAAGCGGCCGGCGTGGCATCGTGCCTCACAGGTTGGTTGCACAAACCGGCGCATCACGCGTGCGCCGCGTATGCGTATCCTAAGCGGTCACTCGCGAGGCTGCCGCCCGCCTTTCGCAAACTCCAACGCCTCCCCGCTCACGTCCACCTCTATGTGGTCGCCGGGGCCGAAGTCGCCGCTCAGGATTCGCTTGGCCAGGCGATTCTCGATCTGCTGACGGATTAGACGCTTCAGCGGACGAGCGCCATAGACCGGGTCGTAGCCTTCCGCCGCCAACCAATCCTTGGCCCCATCAGTCAGGTTCAGCGTCATGCCGGTCTCCGATGCGGCGCCGGCACTGCCAGCCAGGCGTTGCTGGAGAAGTTTAACTTGCCGATCGACGATGCCGCGCAGATCGGTCCGCGACAGCCGATGGAAGACCACCGTCTCATCGATACGGTTCAGGAACTCGGGCCGAAAGTACTTCTTCAGCTCATCGCGGACCCGCATCTCGATCTCGACGTGCTCCAGCTCATCGCCGGACGTGTTGTCGGTCGCCATTTCAGCGATATGCTGCGCGCCGATATTGCTCGTCATCGCCACGATCGTATTGCTGAAATCGACCGTTCGGCCATGCCCGTCCGTCAAACGACCGTCGTCGAGCACTTGCAGCAGCACATTGAACACGTCCGGATGGGCCTTCTCGATCTCGTCCAGCAGAATCACGCTGTATGGCCGCCGATGTACAGCCTCGGTCAGCCGCCCGCCCTCTTCGTACCCGATGTAGCCCGGCGGCGCGCCGATCAGGCGGGCCACGGAATGCTGCTCCATGAACTCGCTCATGTCGATCCGCGTGAAGGCCGCCTCGTCGTCGAACAGGAACTCGGCCAGTGCCTTGCACAGCTCGGTCTTGCCGACCCCGGTCGGTCCCAGGAACAGGAACGACCCGATCGGCCGCTGCGGATCGCCCAGCCCGGCCCGCGAACGCCGAACCGCGTCCGACACGGCCTGCACTGCTTCCGCCTGTCCGACAACGCGCTCGTGCAGCCGCTCTTCCATTCGGATCAGCTTCTCCTTCTCGCCCTCGAGCAGCCGGGCCACCGGTACGCCGGTCCACTTCCCGACCACTTCGGCGATTTCCTGCGCGGTGACTTCCTCGCGCAGCAATCCCTGGCCGCTGTCGTGCAACTCGGCCAGCTTACCCTCCCGTTTCTGAATCTTGGTCTCCAACTCGGGCACCTCGCCGTAGCGGATGCGGGCCGCGCTTTCCAGGTCGCCGCGCCGCTGGGCTTCTTCCAGCTCGGTGTGCTTGGCATCCAGCGCCGCCTTGAGCGACCGAATCGCTTCCAGGGCGCCCTTCTCGTTCTCCCACTGGGCAGTGAGCACCTGGTTGCGTTCCTTGAGTTCGGCCAGCGTCCGGCCGCCGGCCTCGAGTTGTCGCCTACTGCCCTCGTCCTTTTCTCTCTTGAGCGCCTCACGCTCGATTTCGAGCTGCATTATCCGCCGGCGTAGCTCGTCCAGCTCGCTGGGCAGCGAGTCATTCTCGATCCGCAGCCGCGCGGCCGCCTCGTCGATCAGGTCGATGGCCTTGTCCGGCAATTGCCGCGCGGTGATGTAGCGTTGCGACAGCGTGGCGGCCGCCACCAGAGCCGCGTCCTGGATACGCACCCCATGATGAACGTCGTACCGTGGCTTGAGCCCGCGCAGGATCGCAATCGTATCCTCGACCGTCGGCTCGCCTACATAGATCGGCTGGAATCGGCGTTCCAGCGCCTTGTCTTTCTCCACATGCTGGCGGTACTCCGCCAGCGTCGTGGCCCCGATGCAGCGCAGCTCGCCACGCGCCAACGACGGCTTGAGCAGATTACCCGCGTCCGGCGAGCCCTCCGTCTTGCCGGCCCCGACCACCGTGTGCATCTCGTCCAGGAACAGGATCACCTGCCCGTCGGACTCGGTCACCGCCTTCACGACCGCCTTGAGCCGCTCCTCGAACTCGCCGCGATACTTGGCCCCGGCAATCAGCGCGCCCATGTCGAGCGCCACCAACTTCTTGTCCTTGAGGGCCTGCGGCACATCGCCGGCGAGGATCCGCTGAGCCAGCCCCTCGACGATTGCCGTCTTGCCCACACCCGCCTCGCCGATCAACACCGGGTTGTTCTTTGTTCGCCGAGCCAGGATTTGCATGCACCGGCGAATCTCCTCGTCACGACCGATCACCGGATCGAGCTTACCCTGCCGAGCCATCTCGACCAGATCGCGCCCATAGCGCTCGAGCGGCTGATACGTATCCTCGGGGTTCTGCGAGGTGACGCTGGCACTGCCACGCACGGACTTCAGCGCCGCCAGAATGTCGCCCTTGCTCGCCGCGTTGACCTCGAGAATCTCCTTGGCTCCGCTCTCGACCTCGGCCAGCGCCAACAATAGATGCTCGATCGATATGTACTGGTCCTGCATCCGCTTCGCTTCACGCCCGGCGGCCTCCAGCACGTCAACGAACGCGCGCTGAGCACCGAGCGACCCGCCCGACTGTTTCGGCAGCCGACCCAGCTCCGACTCGACAATCGAGCGCAACTGCCCAACGTTGGCCCCGGCCTTCTCCAGCAGCGGCACGGCAATTCCCCCGTTACCGTTCCCGGCCGACTTCGCCGACATCAGCGCCGCCAGCAGGTGCAGCGGCACAACCTCGGGATTCCCCGCGTCCTGGGCACGTCGCTGAGCACCTTGAACAGCCTCGGCCGCCTTGATCGTGAATCTATCCATGTTCATGCGCACACTCCTTCCGGCAGCGCAGAGCCTGCCGAAAACCTAACGTGCAAGCAGCGTGCCTCTGGCGACAGCGACATAACAGGCTATGTGACCAATGGTTATGGTGAAATGCGTCTAGGCCCCAGCCTGCCACAACGGCACTCGCCGCAAGACATATCTGTCAAGCCCATACCGCCCTCGACGGCGATCGAACGACTCTATGCCTACCCGCACAGCTTCTCGCGTTTGATGTCGATATCCGCCAGCAGCTTGTCGAAGGCATCGATGAAGGACTGGATGCCCTCTTCGAGCAGCACAGCGGTCACCCAGTCCATGTCAACCTTGATTCCCGCCAACTGCCGCATGGCCGCCTCGGCACCTTCAAGATCCTGGTCTATGGTCTGGGCTGTGACCGCGTGATCCCGAATGGCATCCAACGTGGCGGGCGGAGCCGTATTGACCGTGTTCATGCCGATCAGCGGATCGACGTACTTGGTGTCGGCGTAGTTCGGATTCTTGGTGCCCGTGCTGGCCCACAGCGGCCGCTGCACACGCGCCCCCGCCGCCTGCAAATCGGCGAAACGCTCACCCGCAAACACCGCCTTGTAACGCGCGTACGCAATCTTGGCGTTGGCCACCGCCGCCAATCCATATAGCGACTCCAGGTGCGGCTCCCCGTTCTTGATCCGGTGTTCGAGCACCTTGTCGGTCAGCGTATCCACCCGGCTGACGAAGAAGGACGCCACCGAGGCCACCTGATCAAGCGCCCCGCCGCTCTGCTCGAGACGCCGCAGCCCTTCCAGATAGGCTTCGATCACACGCTCGTACATCGCGACCGAGAAAATCAGCGTAACGTTGACGTTGATCCCCTCCCCGATCAACGCCGCGACCGCTGGCAGGCCGGCGTCGGTGGCGGGCACCTTTATCATCACATTCGGCCGGTTCAGGGCGCCATGTAGTCGCTTGGCCTCGGCGATCGTGCCATCGGTGTCGTGGGCCAGCTTGGGGTTGACCTCGATACTGACGAACCCGTCGCGGCCACTTTTCTCGTCGTACACCGGCCGCAGGCAGTCGGCCGCCGCCCCCACATCGGCCATCGCCAGCGTCTCGTAGATGTCGAGCGTGCTCTTGCCGGCCGCCGCCAGTTCGCGAATCTCGTCATCGTACACGGCGCTGCCGGCGATGGCCTTCTGGAAGATGGCCGGGTTTGACGTGACGCCGGTGATACCTTCGTCCACCAGACTCGTCAGCTCGCCTGATCGCAGCAGGTCACGGCTGATGTAGTCCAACCAGATAGCTTGTCCCAGAGCTTGGATTTGCCGAATGCGGTTCATGTCTAGGTGTCCTGCCTGTACGTGATCTACCAGTTCGCAAGTTCCTCATGCTCTCGAAATCAACCGCCACGTCAAGTGCCTCGACGAGGTTCGGCGTTCAAAGCAGCGCGTAGGGCGCGTCTTGACGCACCGTTTCCTGTGGGACCGGTTTGCAACCGGTCAGGCTCACACCCGGTCGCGCAGGAGCGCATCCAGCGCCTCCAGAGCCGATTCACGTGTCGCAAGCTCCT
>CAZUCH010000016.1:8355-17114 GCA_964619045.1 uncultured Planctomycetales bacterium
TCGCGCAGGAGCGCATCCAGCGCCTCCAGAGCCGATTCACGTGTCGCAAGCTCCTCGTCAAGTTGCCGAGTGTACAGCGCATCCAGCAACTCCTTGTACGCCGGCCCAGGCTTCACCCCTCGGTCCAGCAGATCCTGGCCATTCACCAGCGGCGTCGGCTGGACCGCCTCGGGGGCAATCGCTCCGACCCGTTCATCCAGCACCCGTTCCCGCTCGTCGCCATCTGGCTGCGACCGATAACGAGCGGCGGCCAGCATCCGCAAGGCCGCAAACGAAGCACTCGCCATCAAACGCTTCAGTTCGGCCAGTGTTCGCGCGCGGGGGTCGTCGAGGTCGCCACTGTGGTTGACCAGCCATTCTGTAGCTGCCCGCTGCTCGTTGGACAGCGTCAGCGCCCGCGCCACGCGATCAATCTCGTCCGCGTCGCGATCTTGTAGCATGATTGCCAGGGCCGACTCGAAGGGTGCCGCCGGCGCAATACGCGCCAGCAGGGTGTCAACGGCGTCCACCTGGTCGGTATCCCAGCCAGCTCCGGCCCACAGATGCGGCCGCAGCCCGCACGTGCCCAGTAGCTCCCAGGCCGATCGACGGGCCGGATGAGTGAGCATCTTCTCCAGCTCCTCGCGCACCCGTTCGGCCGCCACTTGGGCCAGCTTGGCGGCGTGTGTCTGGATCGCGGCCAGCGTTACCGGCTCGATCGGAAAGCCCAGCCGGGCCGCGAAACGCACCGCTCTCAGAAGCCGCAGATGATCCTCTCCGAAGCGCGCCGCCGGCTCGCCGATGGCTCGGATAAGACGCGCCTCCAGGTCTGCTCGCCCGCCGACGTAATCGATCACCCGCATGTGCAGCGGATCGAGGAACATCCCGTTGACCGTGAAGTCGCGCCGCTGGGCGTCGTGCTCGGCGTCCGTCGGCGTCACCCGGCTCGGTCGGCGACCGTCCAGATACGGCCCATCAGCGCGGAAAGTGGCCACCTCTACCCAGCGCCCCCGCATCTTCACCAGCACCACCCCGAACTGCATCCCCACCTTGCGCGTAGCCCGAAACAGCTCGCATATCCGCTCGGGCGGGGCAGCGGTCGCCACGTCATAGTCCAGCGGCTCATGGCCCAGCAGTAGGTCGCGCACGCAACCACCGGCCAGCAGGGACCGGTGCCCGGCCGCGGTCAGCTCGCGCACGATCCGCGCGCCCCCGTCCGCCGCCGCCGGCAATTCACAACCCAATGGGAATTCGGTGCTCATCGCCGACAATGATACCCCAATACGGCGCTCGCACACGTCGGCGCCGGGCCGGTCTGGCACGTCACATACCCGGCGCGTGGTTCGCGACGTCCAGCGCCAAGCGTCACGCTGTCAGGCCACCCGGTGCGCCAGGACCACGGTGATATCATCCGGCTGCAAACCATCTTCGGTGAAGTTGCGCAGGTCGGTCAGCATTTCCTTCATCATGGCGCTGGCCAACTGCCCGAAGCCGTCGCACAGCAGATTCACGAACCGATCTTCGCCGAAAGTCTCCCCGTTGCGGTTCTTGGCCGTAGTGACCCCCGGCGTAAACAACGCCAGCGTCTCCCCCGGCTCGAGCTGCTCGGTGAGTAGCGGATAGGCGGCGCCCTTCAGCGCCCCCAGCTCCGGGGTCGGATCGGTGGGGCACAGCGTGCGTTCCTCGCCACGCTGCCCGATGATGAACGCCCCCACGTGTCCGGCCATCGAGTATTGCATTTGCCCCGTGGCCGGGTCTATCACTCCGGCGAAGCACGATTGCGGGTGGTCCCGCCGGCCGTCAAACAGCATCCAATTCAGTGATTTCAGCAGGGCATTGGGCGCATCCTGGTGTATGGCCGCGAACCGAAAGGCGGTCTGGGCCTGTGCCATCAACATGCTGGGCAACGCTCCCTCGGCCGGCGTGTGCCCGACCATGAGCGCCATCTGCCTGTTGGGCAGCCGCAACACGTCGTAGATGTCGCCACAACGCTTGCGCCCCGGTTCTCGGAATGCGCCGAACTGGAGATCAGCCGACTGGGGGAGTTTGCGGGGCGTCAAGCGGGCCTGAATCTCGTGAGCCACGCTGACCTGCCCGTCGATCATGGCGGCGCGCGACTTGGCGCTGGCCTTGAAGATCGCGTCGAGCTGGTAGGCGAAAACGTGCATCTGCACGGCAAAGGAGTCCAGGTCATGCTGGTCGAAATGCCGGCCAGAATCTCCGCTGTCGAGGTACACCATCCCCAAAGGGCCATCGGGCCCCACCAGTGGCCCCGCCAACACCGACATCCGCTCCTCGCGGCTGAAGATCGGAACCAGCACAAACTGCGTTCGATCCAGAATCCGCGGCTTGAGATGATTGGCCAACTCGGGCAAATCAGCCGGCTGCCCCGTAATCAGACGCCCCTCTTCGTAATCCATCGTCCCATAGCTGAGCCGCCGAACTCCAATCCAGGCACGCTGGGCTGCGAACGTTGTCAGCACGGCACCGAGCACGATGTCCATCAGCTCCGGAACCGCCGAGCAACCGGAGACGCTCAGAGCCGAACGTCCAACGCGGTCGAGGTCGATACCCTTGAGCGCCAACGGTTCATCCAGCTTCTTGAGCACCGTGCCCGCCGGCAGCCGAGCCTGTGCAAAACGCTCGAGTTGAGCCCGCGATGTCCCGACGGCCGCCCGAGCCGTAGCTTGGTTCTGGTAATCGGGGTACACGCGAATCGCGTATTCGTCGATGCGGATCTCGTCGCCGGCGTGCAGCGTGAGATCTTCGGTGACCGTAGTGCTGTTGACGCGGACTATGCAAGCCTCGTCCAGGCTCTTGACGCGCCAATCCGCGTTGCCCTCCGGGTACACCAGCGCTTGCTGCTCGCCGACGCGCCCCTCGGTCAGATGAATGCCGCAATCCTCGCGCGAGCCGATGCACACCGCCTCCCGTTCGCAGACGACGTCGGCCACCATTGCCTCATTGTGCAAAACGATCAGACGCATTTGTTACTACTCTCCCGCGGCGGCGCCCAATACGAACCCAACAGCGCGGCGCTGCTAGCCCATGCGGCGCCATACCAAGTCGACCCGGACTTCCAAACCGTCCAGGCTGTTGCCGATCTGAGTAGTAGTATGGTAGCCCCGCGCCTCGCTTCGGGCCAGCCCCCTCCGGGGGGAGAAGAAGGAGAAAGGGGGATAAGTTCAATATTGGCGGGGATGGCTCCTTTGTCTCCTGGCATCTATCCCCGCCAATATTGAACTTATCCCCTTTTCTCCGCAACTAGCCGGCCGCGGCTCCCAGCGCGCTCTTGACCTTGCCCGCGAGTTGGTCCGGGGAGAACGGCTTGATCAGGTAGTCATTGGCGCCACTCTTGATCGCCTCGATCACACGCGTCTTCTCCGCCTCGGTGGTGACCATGATGACCGGAGTCTTGTTGCCGTTCCCGCGCAGAGCCTTGAGCGTGTCGATCCCGCTCATCTTCGGCATGTTCCAGTCCAGCAGTATCAAGTCAAACTCGGCCCCTCCCTCGAGAGCCTTCAGCGCCTCTGTACCATCTCCAGCTTCCGTGACTTCCTCGATGCCGACAATGCCGAGGGCCTTGATCACGATGCGTCGTATCGTCATGGAGTCATCGACGACCAGTGCTTTCATTACCTGAACCTCTACTTGGGATTGTAGGTCACTTCCATCGTGAACTCGCCGGCATCCGAGCCAAAGGGAACCTCCAGCCAGACAGACTTGGTCGGGTACCTGAGCCTGTAGCCGGCGCCTTCCACGACTGTCGGCAGCCCGAGCTGCAACGGCGGATCGTGATTGAACTTGGCCTTGGCCGCCCCGGCCACCATGTTCACCATCTCAGAGACCGCGTCCGCGACCTCGTCGTTCATTTCCGACATCTCGCTCCCGAGCATCCGGCCGGCCAAGCCCAGCGCCGTGGGCGGCGGAAACCTCAAGGCCACCATGCCCTCGACCTGGCCACTCAAGCCGATCAGCGCTGTTATCATCTCCCCCCGGGCCAGACCATCGCTGACCCGCAGGCCGTTGCGAACGGGCGTCACGTCGAGCATCGTCTTGAACACGTTATCGACGGCCTCGATGAACGGATTAATGTAACTGACATCCACTGCTAGTCCTCCGTCAGAGCCGCATTCCGACATTGCCGATCTCTGTGCTAGGTTGCGCTCACACTGCTCTCATCGTCGCAATCACACACGCTATTTCGCAATTCTGCGTTAGCTCCGCCTACTCGCCGCACCGACACGATTACCGGCACCACGCTGTCTGCTCCGCCTCTCGCCGCGCCTCAGCGCCCCGTGGCCTGGGGCCGGAGGCGCACCGCCTGGATGAGCTTCGAAACCGCTACCGGGATGCGTTGCAGCGGCAGAATATGATCGACGCGCCCGGTCCTAGCCGCTGCTTGCGGCATGCCGTACACGTAGCTGGTCTCCTCGTCCTGGGCGATCGTGTGGGCGCGTGCCGCGCTCATCTCAACCAGCCCAGCTGCTCCGTCGCTGCCCATGCCGGTCATTATGACACCCACGGCGCGTGCTCCGCAGGTCCGAGCGACCGAGGCCATCATCACGTCCGCCGACGGTCGGTGCCCGGAGACCAGGGCCCCGCTATCAAGCCGCGTCAGAATCTGGGTCCCACGTCGTTCGAGTAGCAGATGATGGCTGCCCGGCGCGATGTAGACAGTGCCCTGTTTCAGCGGCTCGCCGTCGCGGGCTTCGCACACCTTCATGGCGCAGGCCGCGTCGAGGTGCTTGGCGAACGCCGGCGTAAACGCGGCCGGCATGTGCTGCGTGATCACGATGGGCACGAAGTCGCTGGGGAAAGCGGGGAGCAGCTTGTGCAGCGTCGGCGGGCCGCCACAGCTTATCCCAATGGCCACGACCCAGCCGCGAACCTTGTTAGGCGGCAATGTCGGAACCGCGCCCGCCCCGCCGATGACGACACGCCGACTCGGGAACCGCGCCCGGGCCGCCGAGAGCACTTTCTGGCGCAGCAGCTCGGCGAACGCGGCCACTTGTGCCCGATCGCCGGCCGTCGGTTTGCCGATGTAGTCGACGGCCCCCCTGTTCAGGGCCTCGAATGTAACTGCCCCGCCCGACTGGGTTAACGACGATACCATCAAGAACCGCGTCGGTATCTTGCCGGCCAGCCGCTGTAGGACACCGATGCCGTTCAGTCGCGGCATCTCGACATCGAGCGTCACCACGTCCGGGCGCAGGGCCTTTATCTTTCCCAGGGCGTCCAGGCCGTCGGTCGCGATGCCCACCACCTCGATTGATGGGTGTTGTGACAGCGCAGAGCGCAGCAGCGAACGAATCAAGGCGCTGTCGTCCACAACCAAGACGCGAACAACCGAGTTGGACATAATCCATGGCTCCTGCGACTAACGAAACTGCGGCCAACCACCGATAAACAACGGGCATGCGGGCGTGCCGAAGAGGGGCCGCGTTCCTCCGGCCGCCGAGTCGGCGCGGCGCCATACACACGCCACTAGCAACATCGGATGTTTGCCTGGGTTGGTTTGGCCTTTCCGCGATGCCAGGGCTCGCTCCCGGGCGAGTGTTGCTCTCGCCGCCGCTGGCCGGTACAACCTTGCACCTAATTAGTCACCCTCGAAGACAGGGAGAGTCTGGATGAAGCTGTCGGATACGTTGCTAAGGAAGATCGCCGACCGTACGGCCATCGTCGGCGTTATGGGACTGGGTTACGTGGGGCTGCCGCTGGTGCGCGAGTTCTGCGACTCCGGCTTCACCGTATTCGGCTTCGACGTGGACGAGAAGAAGGTCCGGATGCTCAACGCCGGCAAGACTTACATCGAGCACTTGCCGGGCAAGAAGTTCAAGGACTACATCAAGCGCGGCGTCTTCCATCCGACCGCCGACATGAAGAAGCTCGACAAGCCGGATGCGATTCTGATCTGCGTGCCGACCCCGCTGGACAAAATGGCCGAGCCGGACATGAGCTATGTTGAGGGGACGGCCGAGCTGATCTCGAAACGCCTGCGGCGGGGGCAGCTGATCGTTCTCGAATCAACGACCTATCCCGGAACGACCAAGGAGGTCGTCAAACCGATCCTCGACTCGTCCGGCCGCAAGATCGACCAGGACTACTTCCTGGCGTTTTCCCCGGAGCGAGAAGATCCCGGCCGCACGGACATCATGACACGAGACATCCCCAAGGTGGTCGGCGGCATGACGCGTGACAGCTCCAAGATCGCCGCCGAGCTCTACCGCGGTGCGCTGACGACCGTCGTGCCGGTTTCGAGTTGCGAGGTGGCCGAGGCCTGCAAGATTGTCGAGAATGTCTACCGTTCGATCAACATCGCGTTGGTCAACGAACTCAAGATGATCTTCGACCGCATGGGCATCGACGTTTGGGAGGTGATCGAGGCCGCCAAGACCAAGCCCTTCGGCTATCAGCCTTTCTATCCCGGTCCCGGGCTGGGCGGGCACTGCATACCGATCGATCCTCTGTACCTGGCGTGGAAGGCGCGCGAGTTCGGCAAGCCGACGCGTTTCATCGAGCTGGCGTGGGAGATCAACAACTTCATGCCGGAGTACGTGATCGGCCGCGTGGCCAAGGCGCTCAACGAGCACGGCAAGGCCATGAAAGACGCCAAGGTTCTGGTATTGGGTCTGGCGTACAAGAAGGACGTGGACGACGTGCGTGAATCGCCGTCGGTAACGCTGATCGAGCTATTGCAGAAGCAGGGCTCCAAGGTCAGCTATCACGACCCGCACATTCCGGTAGCCAAGCCGATGCGCGAGCACAACCTCACGCACATGCGCAGTGTGCCGCTCACGCCGGCGAATCTGCGCAAGTTCGACTGTGTGCTGATCGCGACCGATCACAGCACGGTCGACTACGACATGGTCTGCAAGCATTCTTCGTTAGTGGTCGACACGCGCAACGCGACCGGCAAGAAGAAGCGTTCGCCCCGCAAGGTCGTCAAGGCCTAGCCGCTCCACCGCGACTCTAGAGTACACAGCTTCCGCCAGTGGTCCGCCCGTGAATGGGTGGGCCACTTGTCATACCAATCACCCACCGGACCGGCTTGGCTGTGGGACCGGTTTGCCTGTGGGACCGGCTTGGCTGTGGGACCGGTTTGGCTGTGGGACCGGTTTGTAACCGGTCAGCGCGCCACTCCCCAACTGCCCGCGCGACTGAATGGGAGCGCCTTCTTTAATGCCGACGCCACGTTTGGCGTCCGGCGGCGAGTCTGTTATACTGTAATTGGGTAACAGCCCTTGGGGGCAAGTCGCCCCGGGGCAGGTCGAAGCGAAGGGAGTAGTCTAATGAAATCCGTAGCCACGATTGCGTTGATGGCACTGTTGCTTTGTGTGCCTCGGGCCTGGTCGTCCACTATCCATGTCGATGACGATGGCCCGTACGACCCTGGTCCGGGCGATCCCGCTGTCAGCGACCCGGACGAGGACGGCTCGCCAGAGCACCCGTTCGATGCCATCCAGGAGGCAATCAACGCCGCCCTGGATGGCGATGAGGTCGTCGTCGCCGACGGCACGTACGCCGGCATGGGCAACCGTGACCTGGACTTCGACGGCCGGGCGATCACCGTCCACTCGGCCAGCGGCGATCCGGCCACCTGCATCATCAATTGCAAGAGCGCCGGACGCGGATTCTACTTCGGCAACGACGAAGGCCCCACGAGCGTCGTCGCGGGATTCACCATTACCAACGGATCCGCCAGCGACGGCGGTGGCATTTGGTGCAACGGGGCCAGCCCCATGATCAGCAACTGTATCATCACGGAGAATTTCGCCAACAGCGAGGGCGGCGGGATCTGCTGCTCGTACAGCGACGCGACAATCAGCCACTGTGCCATCTCGTGGAACACCTCGGACTGGACTGCTGGAGGCGTCTACTTCCGATACGGCGAGCCGACGATCAGCGACTGCACAATCGCGCAGAACACCTGTTACTGGTGGGGCGCGGGCATTCTGTGCGAAGAGAGCAATCCGTCGATCAACAACTGCATAATCGTGCGGAATACCTCGGGCTGCGGGTGACCGGGCAGCGGAGTTTGCTGCTGGTCCAGCAGCCCGATGATAAGCAACTGCTTGTTTCTGCTAAACGTCTCCGGTACCGGCGCCGTCTATGGCGACGCCGACAGCGCACCGGTGATCTGCAATTCCACCTTCTCGCAAAACACGGCCTTCTCCGGCGGGGCTGTGTGCTGTGAGGACGGTCACATGACGATCAACAACTGCATTCTGTGGGGAAACGGCCCGAACGAAATTCACCTTTGGGGCTCAGCACAAGTGGTAGTCAGCCACAGCGACGTCCAAGGTGGCTGGAGCGGCACTGGTAACATCTACGCCATCCCGCGGTTCGTTGATCCCGACGGGCCGGACAATGATCCCGAAACCTGGGAAGACAGCAACTACCGCCTTCTGCCCGGGTCGCCGTGCATTGACGCCGCCAACAACGCGGCCGTGCCGCCGGACGTGTTCGACCTCGACGGCGATGGCGACGTTGACGAGCCGATTCCGTTCGACCTCGACGGCAACCCGCGCTTCGTCGACGATCCGGACACGCCGGACAGCGGCCTGGGTGACCCGCCGATCGTGGATATGGGCGCGTACGAGTTCCAGACAGTCGTCCCCGGCGACACGGACTGCGACGGCGATGTCGACTTCGACGACATCGACCCGTTCGTAATCGCTTTGGGCGGCGAGGAGGCCTACTACGCGACCTACCCGGCCTGTGTTTGGCTGAACGCCGACTGTGACAACGACGGCGATGTCGACTTCGACGACATCGAC
>CAZUCH010000017.1:0-16996 GCA_964619045.1 uncultured Planctomycetales bacterium
CTTTTTCGCCGCGCGGGGGCAAAGTCTAGGGCAATCGCATCTAAATCGTTCGAGCCCGCCTCACGGTCCTGTATCGCATGCTGGGCAGTTGGAACTTTGGCACATGCCTGGGGTTGACCGGCGATTCTGAACCAGAAATCGCTGTCCGAATTAGGATGCGATTGCCCCGGGTGACTGGGCTGGTGACATTTCCGGCGTTACATTGAGTTTTCCACGTGTCGGTCAAAGGACTGGCCGAGGGGCTCGGGCGTCAGCGGGTTCGGCCACGGCCCCTGTCAGCGTCTACCCTTGAACGTGGCGGAGAAGACGCGGGGCCGATCCCGGCGGACGATCTTGTCGGCATGCAGTCGCCGTGACGATACAATGCGCGAAACGATGGCGGGGGATTGCCGTGGCCCCCATCTGCCGGTAGCACTGCGGGTTGTCGAGTGCCTGTTTCCAACAGGGCGGAGATGCCAGTGGATCTGTGGACCGCACTCTTGGACGTACTCATCCTGCTGGCAACAGCGATGTTGCTGGGTGCGCTGTGCGAGCGGCTGAAACAGAGCGCGATACTCGGTTACTTGCTCGCCGGCACGCTCCTGGGCCCCAACGCACTGGACTGGATGCCCAATCATAAGGCCGTCGCCACCATCGCCGAACTGGGCGTGGCTCTGCTCCTGTTCACGATCGGCCTCGAGTTCTCCTGGCGCCGGCTCCGCAACATAGGGCCGATCGCACTCGCCGGCGGGACCATCCAGGTGCTGCTGACCGGCGGCCTGACCGCGGGGATCTGCATGACGCTGGGCCTCGACGGCAGCGCTGCGCTGTCTATCGGCGCCATGGTCGCATTGAGCAGCACCGCCTGCGTGTTGCGACTGCTCGTGAACCGCGCCGAAGTCGACGGCGTCCACGGCCGCAACGCGCTGGGCATCCTGCTGCTCCAGGACATCGCCGTCGTGCCACTGGTGATCGTAGTCACCGCACTGGGGAGCGAGGCGTCGGATTCCCCCGCGCAAATCGGCTGGGAAATCGGCCGGGCGGCCGGCTGGGCGGCGCTGTTGATGGCGGCGCTCTTCGTCGTGCTCAACTACCTCGTGCCGCTGCTGCTGGGCGCCAAAGCGGCAGCGAAGAACCGCGACTTGCCGATCCTGCTGGCAATCGTCACGGCCGTGGGGGCGGCGTGGGCATCGCACAAATTGGGCCTATCACCGGCGCTCGGTGCGTTCATCGCGGGTTTGCTGCTCGCCGAATCGCCCTTCTCGACCCAAGTCCGCGCCGACATCGCCTCCGTGCGCACGCTCTTCGTCACCCTGTTCTTCAGCTCGATCGGCATGTTGAGCAATCCAGCCTGGGTGCTGGAAAACTGGGCGCTGGTCGCGGCCGTGGTGGCGGCCATCGTGCTCGGCAAGACAGTCGTGATCTCCGGCGTAGCGCGCCTGTTTCGTTTCTCGCCCGGCCACGCGATTGCAACGGGCATCTGCCTGGCCCAGGTGGGCGAGTTCTCAATCGTATTGGCCGAGGTCGCGCGGCACGGGCAGTTGATCGATGCCGACCTGTTCGCCCTGATCGTCGCGGCAACGATCGGTACGCTGTTCATCACGCCGTACTTGGTGGCTCTCGCGCCGCGCGCCGCAATGCTCGTGGGCAAGTTCACGGCTCCGAAGACCCGGCTGCTGCACCCATTGAACGAAACGCCGGGGCAGCCCGACGCCGGACTGAGCGGCCGTATCGTGATCGTGGGCTTTGGTCCGGCGGGCCGACGCATCGCCGAAGCGCTCATGAGCAAGTACAAGTCGCGTCTGGTGGTAGTCGAGCTCAACACCAAGTCCGCGGACATTGCACGAAGCTACGGCCTGCGGACATACATAGGCGACGCAACCCACGCGCAGATGCTGGAACACTTGCATGTGGGCGCGGCTCGGGCCGTCGCCGTGACGCTGCCCGACCCGGCCGCCGCGCGGCAGGTCATTGAGCAGATTCGGTCGCTCGCGCCGGACACAGCGATCGTCGCCCGGGCACGCTATCACGTCTATCGTTGGGAACTGATGCTTGCCGGAGCGCCGGTCGTCGTCGACGAGGAGGAACAGGTCGGCCTCCGCATGGCCTCGGCGATACGAAGAACTCTCCGGGCAGACGGCTCGGAGCGGTTCTGATCAGCGGGGCCGGTCGCTGGCGCTCGCGGCCCTGTTCCCGCGGGTTGGAGCGGCGAGCCGTAGCCGGCAGTTGGACTGGTCCGATAAGGGGCGGGGAGATTCTTCTGTCAAAGACGGGGTGGGAGCATAGAATGATTGAGTAGCGGAATAGAGGGTACCGTGGAAACGTGCGACCCGACGCGATGAGCGCGGCGAGGATGATGATGGCTATACGTGGGATGTGCTGGGCAGCGATCGTAGTCGTGCTTTGCGGCGCGGCGGGGGCGCGGGGCGACGATGGGTATTGGTTCAGATTCGCCTTCGGCGCGAGTTGCTGAACGGTCAGTCGGCTAGGCGTCTGGTCAGACGCCACAGATGGATGGGACGAGGACCTGGACAGGGAACTGTGGACCTCGGGCTCGGTGGGCTACGCCGGCGTGTATCACGAGGCGGACGTCGACGGCTGGGATGGTCCAACGGCGTTCTACCTCGCCGATCTGCGCGCTCCGCTGGCGTGGGACGAGAGCATGACGTGGTCGCGGCTGTACCTTTGGGCCGACGTGGAGTACGGCGGCGAGGAGATGCCCTTCGCGATGGAGGTAGATGAATTTTATCCGCCGCCGGCTGATCGTGAGTACCTGCTCGAACTGGTCGCGGTTCCCGATCAGGTGGTCGGCGCGCCGGAGGTCGGCACGGTCTGGACGTTGTCGCTGGACGAGTTGTTCTTCATTCTCCTGCCCGTTCACCTGGCCTATGATGGGCTTACGGGGTACGAATTCGCGTTTACGATTACGGCCTCGACGAATCCATGCGGGCCGGCGGTGCGCGGCGATGCGGATTGTGACGGCGACCTTGATTTTGACGACATAGATCTGTTTGTCGCGGCGCTAGGCGGCGAGGAAGCGTGGGCGGCGATCTGGGACGGCGATCCGCCGTGCGACTACCTGTGCGTCAACGATGTGGATGGCAGCGGCGGCGTGGACTTTGACGACATCGACGCGTTCGTGGCCTGTTTGAGTGGGGCGTGCCCGTAACCGGCGTGGGGACGGGTTGCCGGGGCACACGGGTGGCGCGTAGTATGCTGCACACTGAGGAGTGCCCTGTGACACGAATTGCCGGTTGCCGGTCAGCCTGTCGGTCCGCGATAGCGCGTCGCCATGCGGTTTTGGCGGCATGTGTGCTGTTGGCTGGCTGTGGACTGGGCGAACTCGACCAGTCCGCCCCGCTGACGGTCTTCGACAATTTCCGCGTGATCGAAGAGGGCCGGGCCTATCGGTCGGCCCAGCTTGACGCCCAGTCATTGGCCCTGATATTCGAGACCTACGGCATTCGCACGCTGATCAACCTGCGCGGCGAGAACGAGCAGGATGCCTGGTACCGCAACGAGGTGGCCGCCGCGGCTGAGGCGGGCGTGACGCACGTCGATATCCGCATGAGCGCCAGCAAGCTGCCGGCGCGCGAGGAGTTACTCCGGCTGTACGACACGTTTGTCGAGGCTGAATACCCGATCCTCATGCACTGCCAGGGTGGCGCCGATCGCACCGGAGCCGCGTCGGCTATTTGGCGCATGGTCGTCGCCGGCGACTCGCGCGAGGCGGCCCAGGCGGAGCTTTCGCTGTGCTATGGGCATTTCGAAGCCGTGCATCCTCAGATGGACGAGCTTGTACGCATCTTCGAGCCAACCCGCGAGTGGATCGAGAACGACTACACCGGCGGCTGACCATGATCGATGGTCAATGTCGGGAGGGCGCCCGGACGGGGTATGGCGGGTATGATCCGCCCCCATGCTCGCTGGCGCGTTACTCGCCGAGTTGAACCATCCGCTCGGCCAGGGTTGCGCGCTGCTGACGGCTATCCTGTGGGCTGTGGCGCTGATGCTGTTCAAGCGCAGCGGCGATCACATTTCGCCGATGGCGCTGAACCTCTTCAAGACCGTCGTTGGGCTGGTGCTGCTGGTGGCCATGATTGCGATCATGATCGCGACCGGGCGCGATAGTCTGGCCACTCTCAGTCAATGTCCCGCGCGCGATATATGGCTGTTGCTACTGAGCGGAGTCATCGGGATCGCCGTCGCTGATACGATCTTCCTCCGCGCCCTGAATCTGATCGGGCTGGGACTGATATCGATCGTTGATTGTGCTTACAGCCCGTTCGTAATCCTGTTCGCGTGGCTGCTACTGGGGGAGAACTTGACGGTGCTGCAGTACGTTGGCGCCGCGCTGATCGTGGTGGGAGTATTCACCGCCTCGCAGCACAAGCCGCCGGCCGACCGCACACGCCGGCAGATTCTCAGCGGGATGGCGCTCGCGGTGGTGGCGGTCGGGCTGATGGCCATGTGCATCGTGTTCCCCAAGCGGATAATCGAGGACATGCCGGTGTTGTGGTCCACCACTCTGCGACAGGGCGCCGCCGCAGTCGTCTTGGCGCTAATGGCGACAGTCGACCGCGATCGGCGGACCAAGTGGGCGGTGTTCAAGCCGTCGCGCAGTTGGAAATTCGCGCTGCCCGGATCGATTCTAGGGACCTACCTCTGCGTCCTGCTGTGGGTCGCGGGCTTCAAGTACACCGACGCGTCCATCGCCGGCGCGCTCAACCAGACCTCCGTGGTTTTCTCAGCCCTTCTGGCGGCGTTCGTGCTCAAGGAGCGATTCGGCCGGCGGCAGGTGGTCGCGTTCGTCCTGTCGCTCGCCGGCACTGCGATCGTCACGCTGGGCGATCGGCTGTGGATCGCCGCGCTGGGTCTCGCGGCGCTGGTGGGAATGTGAGGTACCGCTAGTCTATGAAGTCGATCTCGCCTGGATCGGGCACGAGGCGGGCGGCGACGCTCTCGCTGAGCAGTCGCCGGACGGCTTCGCGCCCCTGGACCCCATAGTCGAGCGTCCATTTGTTGACGTACATGCCCACGAACTTGTCGGCCAGGGCGGTGTCCAGGCCGCGACCATATTGCAGCGCGTGTTGCACGGCCTCTTCGCGGTGGTCCAGGCCGTACTGGATGCTGGCCTTGACGATGCCCGTCAACTCGCGGCACGTGTCGGCCCCCAGGTCACGACGAATTACGTTCCCGCCCAGCGGCAGCGGCAGATCCGTTCGGTTCTTCCACCACACGCCCAGATCAACGACCAGATTCAGCCCGCTGTCGGCGTACGTCAGTTGGCCTTCGTGTATCAGCAGGCCGGCCTCGACCTCGCCACGCGCGACCGCGTCCGGAATCGCGTCGAACATCATGACCTGGGCCTTGAAGTTGCCTCGCCCGAGCATCAGTTGCAGCACCAGGTAGGCGGTCGTCATCAAGCCGGGAACGGCGATCGTGCGGCCCGCGAGACTCGCCACGCCCAGCGGCTCACGCGCGACGATCATCGGCCCATAGTTGTCACCCATGCTGCTGCCGCAGGCCGTCAGCGCGTACTTGTCGCAGACGTGCGGATAGGCGTGGATGCTGATCGCGGTGATTTCGTACAGGCCGCGCGTGGCCCGATCGTTGAGCGTCTGGATATCCTCCAGAATGTGCTCAAACTCGTATCGGCCGGCGTCGACTTCCCCGCTGGCCAGGCCGTAGAACATGAACGCATCGTCCGGGTCGGGGCTGTGAGCTAGTCTAATCTGCATTTGTATCTCTGCTACCTATCTTGTTGGGCAGCCCCCCATGGGGTCGCCATCACCGAACTGACCGGCAACATGTGTCTTGTTACACACTGAACGCCTGGGCGACTACCCGAGGGTCGATCCAATCGGCCTTCTCGGCGTTGTTCTGGTATTCCCTCTTGCAGGTCAGTATAACACGAATCGCCGCCGATGGAACGGGCGTGGCTCCGCAAGGGTGCTTGGCGCGATTCACGGGAGAGCTTAATACCAGGAGAAGAAGGTGATTGCAAGGGCAATGTTTGTGTCGAAAGCCGTGATTGTGCTTGCGCTGGCTATGGTTGTGGCCGTCGCTGGCGGACAGTCAAGCGAGCCGGTGCAGGCGGACAGTCCACGGTTCGAGGTTACCTTCTCGCGCACGATCAGCCCTGAACCGTACACGGGGCGCGTTTACGTCGTCGCGAGTGCCAGCTCCTATCAGACGCCGGTGGAGAGTTTCTGTAGTTTTGCGCCCGAGGTGCTGTTTGGACAGGATGTCACGGACTGGCATCCGGGAGAGGTTCTGAGCATGGACTCGGATACGTGTCTGGGCTATCCGGGGCCGCTGGCCGATTTGCCCAAGGGGCGTTACTACGTGCAGGCCGTGCTGGACCTCAACGGCCGGGCACAGAACGTGATTGCCGCTCCGGGCAACGCCATCAGCGACGTTGTCGTATGGCGGAACGACCCGAAAGAGCCGTGCGTCGTGAGCCTGGACATTTCCAAGAAGCTGCCGCCGCTCGCTCTGACGGACACGCGTTTCACGAAGTACGTCCGCCTGATGAGCCCTCGGCTGAGCCGTTTCCACGGGCGGTACGTGCATATGTACGCCGGGGTGTCCCTGCCGCCGAGCTACTACGCGCAGCCAGAGCGGCGATTCCCAACGATCTACATAGTGCCTGGTTTTGGCGGGATGATCACCGAAGAGTGGTATCTTGGGATGATGCGCGCCACAGCCCAGGAGGTTGGCTTCGAGGCGGTGGTAGTCTTCCTGGACGCCGACTGTGCCACCGGCCACCACGTCTTCGCCGACTCGGCCAACAATGGTCCCTGCGGGACGGCGCTCGTCGAGGAACTCATCCCGTATCTCCAGCAGCGTTTTCGTCTCTTGCCCGATGCCTCCGCCCGCTTCTTGACCGGAGTCTCGTCCGGCGGTTGGAGCAGCCTGTGGTTGCAGATCACATACCCGCTGAGTTTCGGAGGGGTCTGGTCGATCTCACCCGACCCGGTAGACTTCTCGGAGTTCATGGTGGTGGACATATACGATCCCCAAACGAACATGCTCCACGACCACGACGGCGAGTCCCGGCACTTCTCGCGTAGCGGCATGTTCGGACCGGCGATAGTCCTGCGCGATTTCGTGCTTGCGGAGGAGGTGTTGGGGCGCGGCGGGCAATTCCACTCGTTTGACGCGGTCTTCAGCCCGCGCGGCCCCGACGGCCGGGTGGTGCCGCTGTGGAACCGTCACACCGGCCGCATCGATTCCGCCGTGGCCGAGTACTGGAAGAGGTACGACATTCGAATGATCATCGAGGAGAATTGGGAGGCGTTGGCTCCGCAGTTGCGCGGCAAGCTCCATCTTTTCTGCGGAGATCGCGACGATTTCTATCTGGAAAGGGCGTTCTTCATACTGCGTGACACGCTTGAGGAGTTGGGCAGCGACGCGAGCATCCAAGTTCTTCGCGGCGTCGGACATGCGACCCCGCCTCAGCTATGGCTGTGGGTTCTCGAGCAGATGCGGGCGCAGTTCGAGCGTCACCATCCGCAGGACGCGACCGAGGATGCCGGCGTGGTCCGACAGAGCGTCCACGCCGCACGGGCTGCCTGAGCGACGAGCGGCGTCTCCACGCCGAGTATCGATAAGGTGGCGCTACGAGCCCGTGGCCGTGGCTGTTTCGCTGGCCGTGTTGGGCTCGGCGACCGCGAAGAAACCGTCCAGCAGGCCATCGACGACGGCGTTCATGCCCGTCTCGATCGAACCCAGGGCCGCCTCGCGAAACTCCTTCGAAACCTCGTCGCCGCAGCCCGTGGTCAGGGCCAGCGGGAGCGTGGCCAGCGCGAGTATTGCGCCACAGAGGCGCAAGCGGCGTGCGATGGGCAAGAGTGTTGTTCCGGCTGAAATCGGGTTTCTCATCGTAAGCTCCGCTTTCGACAGTACTTGCGGCGACCCGGCCACCGTGCGCGGGTTCCATCCATGCTGGATTGTGCATACAAGATGCAACCAGCGCGCCAGCCCTCGGCCCCCGAGCCGCAAAGGTAGGATGCGTCTTGACGCATCGCCCCAGGGATGCGTCTTGACGCATCGATCGGTCCTGTTGTGGGGCCGGTTTGCAGCTTGTGGGACCGGTTTGCAACCGGTCAGTGAATGCTGTCGGCCGTGTGCCCCGCCGATAGGATTGGTATGACCTGTCTGGCGACCAATCCGATCGAGGTGGCGCAAGAGATGTCGATCATCGTCGAGACCCCGGCGACGCTCAACTGCCTGAGCATCGACGTCGAGGAGTACTTTCAGTGCGAGGCATTCGCCGGCTGCGTGGCGCGTGCCGACTGGGAGCACATGCAACGCCGCTGCGAGCCGGCCTTGGAGTGTTTGGCCGAATTGCTCGCCGAGCACGGGAGTCGGGCGACCTTCTTCGTGCTGGGCTGGACGGTCGAGTACCTGACCCCACTGTTGCGTGAACTGCTGCGGCGGGGGCACGAAATCGCTTGCCACGGGGGATGGTCACGAGCACCTGGCGCGGCTCGGACCGCAGGCATTGCGGGACGATCTGCGCCGTGCGCGTGGCCGGATAGAGGACGCCCTGGGCATAAGCCCACGCGGCTATCGCGCGCCGACCTTCTCCATCACGCGCGCCACGGCTTGGGCGCTCGATGTCGTCATCGAACAGGGCTTCCAATACGACTCCAGCATTTTTCCGATTCATCATGACCGCTACGGCGTGCCGGACGCGCCGCCGGACCCGTTCTGGGCCGCTGCTCCTTCGGGCGCTCGCATTCTGGAGTTTCCGCCGTTGACGATGGACTTGCACTTGGCGCGTCTGCCGGTGGGCGGCGGCGGCTATCTGCGTCTATTGCCGGGGGCCGTGCTTCGGCGTTGTATCGCCGCACGCCAGCGTCACGGCCGCGCGGCGATGATCTACGTGCATCCGTGGGAACTCGACGCGCAGCAACCTCGCTTACCGGTCGGACGCATGTCGCAGTGGCGACACCGCGTCAATCTGCACACTACGGCAGCCAAGCTCGACGCACTGATGCGGGCCTTTCGGTTCGACACGGCCCGGGCCGTCCTGGATCGCGTTCGCGTGGCGACCGAGCTGCCGGTTTTCTACCTCTGAGCCCCCCGCGACGCGTAGCACGAACACCTGGGCTATCCACCAATTGACACTCAGCGCAGCCCTATGTCGCTGTCGGGGAGCTGACCACCTCGAAGTCCGTGTAGGTCGGTGCCACATCGGAGACCACGTAGCGCCGCTTGCCGGACGGATCGGGCGGGATCTTGTCCACGATTCGGCAGTTGACGTGGACCTGGGCTCCGAACAGGCTGCGGTAGCGCTGTCGCACGCGCTGGGCGGTGCCCGGGTCGTACGACTGGTCCACTTCCAGCAGCACCTCGAAGTCGTTCGGTGCGCGCTGGTAGGTCTTGTATGCAACGATGCCGGTTTCGTCGCGTAGGACGTGCGACGTGATCGCGCCGTGACAGAGCCTCCCGTCGGGCAGAGCGATGAACCCCGTGATCTTTCCGCCTTCCAGCCGCATGACGGGCAGCGGGAGTCCGCACGGGCAGCCCCGCTCGTCCAGCCGGCCCACGTCGCCGACTCGGTAGCGGAGCAGCGGCTGGGCCCGCGTGTTGAGTGTCGTGCAGATCACGTCGCCGCACCGACCAGGTTCGACGGGCCGATTGCCCGCGGCTATGTCCACGTGAACGTGTGTCGAGATGACGTGCATTCTGCCGCTGGGGCATTCGTGGGCGATGAGCCCGACTTCGCGGTTGCCGTATTCGGACGCGACTGCGCAGCCGAAAGACTCGCGGACCTGCGCGGCCTGCGAGGCGGTGACCTCTTCGCCGGTCAGCACGACCAGCCGCAGCCACGGGAATCGAGTCGGCGCGTGTGATTCCGCCGTGTGGCGGGCCAGCAGGGCGAGTGCCGTCGGGTAGCCATAGATCACGCGTGGCTTGAACCGCATGATCCGCGTCAGATGCGTGTCCATCTGCCGGGGCGACAGCTCGAACGCGCTCAGCAATAGCTCGTTGAGCAGACCGTCTCGCCAGCGTTTGAGCCGCGAGCCGTTCGACTCGATTGGTGATCCCCACAGGTGCAATCGCCGGTCGCCGGGCCGTACGCCAAACAGGCTCTGCATGAAGAGCCTGGCGCCGAGGTCTTGTGCCTGTCGGACACGGTCGATGTGGAAATGGAGGGTATCGCCCGTGGTCCCGCCGCTTGAGTGCGGCAGCGCGCCGCCCGGGACATCGCGCCAGACCATGCCGTCGGCGTTTGCCCGCACATCCGCCTTTTGTAGCACCGGGAGCTTTCGCAACTCGGCCCGCGGGTCGTCGGCACTCGGGTCGACGCCACGTTGGCTGAGTAGGTCGTGGTAGTACGGCAGTCGCATCGCCGCGAAGACCAGCAGTTGGCGCAGCCGCCGCGACGCATCGGCTCGGACCAGGGTGGGTGTGGCCGCGGCGAGGCGTTTGAGCGTCTCGAATTCCGTCAGCGTGTTCCGCCCGCGCAGCCGTTCGTGGGCCGGGTACGTCACGTATCGCGCGAACCACTCCGGCAGCTTCATCGCTCGCAGGCCTCCAGATAGGCGGGAGTGCGTGCCGCTTCGTAGGCTTCGGCGACGCGGGCCGACACACGCGACAGGCTGCAATGGGCCTCGACGTGTCTGCGGAGCACCTGCCCGATACGCCGGCGGCGCGGGGCGTCACACGCCAGTTGGGTCATTTCACGCGCGAGCGCCGCAGTGTCGAGCGGCTCAACGAGCGGCGAAAGCGGGGTGTCGCCGGCCTCGCCGCCGACCAACTCCGGAACGCTTCCGACGGCGGTCGCGACTATCGGCAACCCGGCGGCGGCGGCCTCGAGAATGGCGTTCGGCAGCCCCTCGCTGTGACTCGGATGCACGAAACAGTCGGTCGTTGCCAGAAGCCTCGCCTTCTCGACACCCGCGACCGCCCCGACGAATGTCGTCACATCACCGAGCCCTGCTTCACGAACACGCCGCTCCCAGGTCGACTGCGGCTCGTCCGGCGCGGGGCCGGCAATGACCAACTCGAATGGCAGGCCGTCTCGTCGCATGAGTGCGGCCGCCTCGATCAGATCCGCCAGCCCCTTGGCACGCGTCAGCGCGGCCATGTACAGGAATCGGCACGGGCGAGGGCTTGTGCTGTTGTGGTCGCCAGGCAGCGCGACTTCGACAGCGTTGGGAGCCACGAATAGGCGTGCCCGCCCGACATGCGGCCGCAGCGCGACCCGCCAGCGCTCCGACAGAACGATAACCGCATCGGCCGTCTCGAGCCCACGCCGGATGAGCCATTTGCCACGTGGACCGGCGGCTGCGCAGAAACGCTCGAACCGTCCGCCGCGAACGTGCAGCACCACCGCGGCGCCCAGCAGCTTCGCGGCGGCCAGGTCGAGCAGGTTGCGGTAAAACGTGAAGTGGCTGCACGTGTGGATATGCACCAAGTCGATTCGGCGGGCCAGGATTGCGAAGGTGAGCTCGCCCAGTGCCACCAAATGCCGCACCGGCGACGTGAGTACACTGATGGCGCGCTGTAACGGCCCGCGGCGTCCGGCGATCGGACGCGTCGTCGCGCAGCGATGCAGCTCATAGCGCCGGCGCAGCGGGCTGTTCATCAGGAGGCTGATCGACGTGACCATGCCGCCAATCAGCGGCGGCGCCGGCCCCAGCATCAGTACGGCCGCACGACGCGGACGGCGCTCGGCAATCGGCCTCCGACGAGGTCTACACTCTTCATAAAGCCGCTCGTAGCCCCGGACCATCAAGGCTGTTGTGAAGTGTCGGCGGTAGTGCTGGAACGCATGGCTCGCTCGTTGCCGGGCGGCGGCCGGATCTTGCAGGCTGCGGGCCAGCGCCGCGGCCAACGCTGCCGGTTCGCCGGGCGGTGCGAGCAGGCCGCTGACGTCATGCCGCAGAATCCAGGGTCCGGAATCGTCGGCCGGGTCCAACCGTCCGACGTCGCCGACCGCGGTGGCCACGATCGGCACGCGCTGAGTGAGCCCTTCAAGCACAACGTTGGGCAGCGATTCGGTCTGGCTGCTCAGACACAGGACGTCCGCCCCGGCCATAAGCCGCCAGGCGTCTTCGACCGGGCCCGGGAAATGCGCCGCGCCGGTCAGACCGAGTTCACGGCGTAAGCGACACACGTCCGACCAGTACGTTTCGTCGCGCACTTCGCCCACGCAGACGAGGGTGGCCGTTGGGAGATCGCGTCTCAGCAGGGCAAAGGCGCGCAACAGCCCGAGTGTATCCTTCTCGGCCCGGATGTTGCCGACATTCAGCACGATCGGCCTGTGCGGCGCCGACCCGCACAACTGCCGCAGGTGCGTGCGAGCTTGTTCGGCCGGCAGAGGCTCCAAGTCGATCCCGTTGGGCAGGTACGCGACGGGCCGCGCCCGACACTTGTCGGCCAACCGGTCGCACAGCCATTGCGAGTTGGCTCCGACGCGTGTCACGAAGCGGTCCAGCCGAATCGCCAATCGGTGGTACTTGGTCGGCGAGCCGCTGGGCCACCCGTGCCAGACATGCACGATTGGGATTGCCAGCAGCCGCGCCGCCGGGAAGACGCTGACCAGTGCGGCACAACTGTGGGCGTGTGCCACGGCAATCCGGTCTCTTCTGAGCCAGCGTCCCAGGCGCCAGGGCAGCAGCGGATCGAGCGCCGCGCTGTGGGCCTCGCGGACGATCACGCCGGCGCCGGCCAGCGGACCCAGACGGATCCCCGCTTGTCGCAGGCAGTACACGAACACGCCGTGCCCCCGCTGGACGAGTCCGATGGCCAGCCGATGCACGACTCGTTCCGAGCCGCCACCCCGTAGTTCGTCGATGAGCAGGGCGATGTTCATGGCGACTCGTTGCGCAACAAATCCGGTCGAATGTCGGGTTGGGACGGCTCCAACTGGGCGACTGTCTCGTCCAGCGCTCGTTTGAGGGGCGGGAAGCGCACCACCATAAAGAGCCACAGCAGGCCAGCGGCGTAGGTCATGGTCGGCCCCGCCAGATGTGCCAGCCACATCGGCAGCGCCAGGTCGAACCTGTGCGTCGGCCAGTTGGTAAGCAGGACGAGCACGAGAACGAGCCAGGCGATGTCGAGAGGCTTGGCTCGCGGCTGGCGCATGACGGTTGTCGTCATCAGTGCCAGCGGTATCAGCAGTTGCACGCCGTGATGCACCCACATCACCGGCGACACCAGCAGCGCGACGGGAATCGCCGCCGCCAGACATTCGGCGCTGGTCAGCACGTAGCGCCCGCGGTGCATCCACCACACTGTTAGACCGGCTAGTAGTGTGCAACCGCCGAGCGCGCAGAGCCGGGCCGTCGGCTGTCCGAGGTTAATCCACGCTCGGGCGGATTCATCGGCGGCGGGGAGATCAACCAGCGCCCGATACACGTAGGCGTGCAAGCTCATGTTGTTGGGGCTCACAAGCCCCGCCAGTGACGTTCCGACGGTCGTCAGGTTGGCGGCCCACTCGCTGAAGATGCCGACTCCCATTGTTATCCCGGTGATCCCCACCAACAGCGTCACCATAGCCACGGCGACGACCGCTGCCCGGTACTGGCGGCGTAGCACGAGCACGGCCAGGTACAGCACGGGGGTGACCTTGGCGACGACCGCCAGGCCGAGTGCCGCCCCCGCCCACGTGGATCGTCGGTGCGTCAGAGCCGCGAAGACGGCCGCGAGGAATGCCAATACAAGCGCGTCGCATTGCCCCCAATGGAACAGTTGCTCGACTGCGGTGCTGACCAGCAGCGTGCCCCCGATCAGCACCGACGTGCCCGATCCGAGCGGGCAGTTCAACGCCCACAGCATCAGCCCCAGCGCCCCCAGTAGTAGTCCAAACTGCGCCAGACACCAGAGCACTTGAGCCGCCTCGTATGGCACGCGCGACAGGGCGCGCATCAGACCGAGTGTCGGCGGCGGATAGATGTACCGTACGATGAGATTCTCGCCCGGTAGGACGATGTGGTCGCGGACGGCCTGGAGATCGTACGGGTTCACGCCCCGCCGCGTCGCCATCCCAGCCGCGTAGTAGCCCCGAAAGTCGGTCAGGTAATTGCGCAGCGGGTGAACAACGGCCAGGTTGAGCCCGGTGCCGAGCGCCAGCACGGCCAGTAGTACGAGTCCGGCACGCCGCTCGACGGCCGACCCGCCTGATCGGTCAGTTCGAGGGGGCATGGTCGATCTTCCCACGCGAGTGCAGCAGCGGCGGTCGCACAGGGGTTGGTGCGGGGATGGGCGCGTCGGTGACCTCGGCCGGGGAAGGGGTCGCGATTCTGAGTACTGCCGGATGCTCGGGCAGTTCCTGGGCCTCCATGTACTTGGACACGTTGTCCAGGCACATGGTCAGCCCAATGAGAATCCAGAGATCCTCCGCGAATAGACGCGTGGTGAACACCGCGCAGGCCAGGTAGCCGACCAATCCGGTTCGCAGCGCCATGGCGTGCCAGCCCAGGTGGAACTGAGGGCGCCAGCGGAAGAAGTGCATCTCGTGCATGCCCGGCATCCGCTGGCCGGCCTGGCGCACCCGTTTCAGTCGCCGAATTGACAGTCCGAGGATGCTGAGAAAGACCAGTATCCCCGGCCAACCCAGTTCGGCCACGCAAGTCGCGTATGTACTATGCGCGCTGCGTGTCATGTTCAGATCGGGGATGTACTCCTGGACACTGCTGCGGAAGTTGCCCAAGCCGATGCCAAAAGGGTGATCGGAGGCCATGCGAGCGGCGGCCCGCCAGAACTCGATCCGCTGCAACGCGCCGGCGTCGTTCTGGTAGTTGGTCACCGTCTGCATGCGCTTCCACCAACTGGGGTCGGTGAGTTGGACAGCCAGCAGCGATCCGGCGACCACGGCCGCGAGCCCCTTGAGTCGGTAGCCGCGCGGCAGCGAGAAGACTCCCACCACGGCCATGGCGACCAGTCCGACGACAGCGTTCCGTGTGCGCGTCATGACGATCGTGTTGACCGTCAGGGCGCCGACCACGAGAGTGAACGCGCGGCCCCACCACGAGCGCGCCATGAAGAACGCCGCACCGATCAGCGGTAGTGTCGCCACCAGGTGGACGGACAGTCCGCTGGAGTCGGCGAAATCCGGCCCGCCTAGCCCGTAGGATAGGCGTCCGCCGATGCTCTTGCCGGCACCGCCCGAGGCCTGATAGCCAAGGTACATCACGCCCACCATCCATGCCATTATCACAAAATGGTAGTGGACGGGCTTGCGTACACAGCGCACCAGGATGAATAGGAAGATCATCAGCTTGATGTACTTCTCAACCTGCATCTGCCCCCGGGCGGACATGTCCAGACCCCACGTCAGACTGCCAACCGCCAGCAGGCCCAGCAGGAGCGCCAGGACGTACGGAGCCTGGAACTGTCGGGCTCCGTGCTCCAGTTGCGGGCGCCGGACGAGCATCCCGACGCCCGTGGCCAGTGCCACCGTGAACGAGGTTCGCAGGTGCAGCAGGCGCACCGAGTTGCCCCACCATTGCGTCTCGGGGTTGACATGATAGACCAGTACGTACAGCGCCACTCCAGCTACCGGATTGAACAGCGCCGTGCAGACTCCGCCTGCGTATGCGGCCCAGAACAGAATAAGCGTTACCGAAGGCATGGCTCCTCCTGTAGAGGTCCGAGCATTGTGGCCACTCTCGAATCGTAGTGAGGCAACTCACAGCACTTCGCCGGCTCAACGGGCCTGCGCTCGCGCTGGCCTCCGGAGGCCGCGCGCAGTAGTTGGGCCACGTGGCCGGCCAAGACCGGCCAACTGTGTGCCCGACATACCCACGCGTGCCCACGCGCCCCGATGGCTCGCGCCCGGGCGGGTTCTTCCAGCAGGCGGCTCACGTGTCGGACCCAGACGGCCTCGTCGCCGGCGCATAGAACCTCGCTGCCACGCCGCGCGCTGAGCCCCGCGAGGGCCCGGGGACTGGCCACTACCGGTCGCCCCAGGGCGCACGCTTCGAGCACCTTGTTTTTGACCCCGCCGCCCAGACGAGTCGGCACGACCAGCGTGGTCGCGCGGGCCATGTATGGCCGCACGTCCGGGACGTCGGCGTGCAACTCGACTCCCGGCAGCCGGGCCAACTCACGTACTTCCGCCACCGGCTCACGCCCCACGATCAGCAGGCGACCGTTCGGCCGCTCGGCCAGCACGCGCGGCCATATTCGCGTGACGAAACGCAGGGCGGCCTCAACGTTGGGCGGGAAGTTCAGCGAGCCGACGAATGCCACGGTGTCACGCTCCGGCTCCGGGACGCGGTTGTGGAAATAGGTCGTGTCCACCCCGTTCGTGATTGTCTCGATGCGTGTCGCGCCGGCCCAGCGCCGAGCGTACGAGGCATCCACTGTGGACGCCAGAATCGTCGCCCGGGCTTGACGGGCACCGTGGCGTTCAAACGCTGCGTGCAGCGCCGCCGCCCGCGCCGCTCGCCACCAATGCCGCATCCCACGCCACTCCGTGTCACGGGCCGTGTACAGGACAAGTTCGTCCACGACATCCCATACGATCGGGACGCGCAACGCACCGGCGTACACACCCGTGACCGCTCCGTAGAGTAGGGCCACGTCATAGTTCCCCGTGTGCGCGTAGTTACTCAGCCAATCGACGATCGCTGGATCGCAGCCGAAGTGCCGCCGTGCCAGGCGGGCCACCAACGGGACATTCCGCGGCACGCGGCACGCCCGGTTGGCCGCGGCGCTCATATCGACCAGCCTCAGGCCCGCGGGCAAATGCTTCGCGTGTCGAGCAGCGCTGGGTAGGGCCAGGCTGACGCGTTCGCTTTGTGCCAGCCAGTGCAGGAAATTGAATAGACGCAGCCGCCCGCCGCTATTGAGCGGCCAAGGTTCGCGACCCGCGACGACGAGCACTCGCAAGGGTGACGACCGGGCGCGGCTCATGCGGGCACCTCCGCCGGAGCTGCTGACACGCGCGCGCTATCTCCCGTCACAGCCCAGCGCTGGACCGCGTCGAGCACCTTTGTCACGCTGATGTCGTCCATGCAGTTGGGGGTCTCGTCGCAGTGTCGCCGGTAGC
>CAZUCH010000018.1:0-16554 GCA_964619045.1 uncultured Planctomycetales bacterium
CCTCGCCGGCAAGATGCCGGTGCCACAATCCTTCCTCGCCGGCAAGATGCCGGTGGCACAATCCCCTCTCACCAGCGAGACGCCGGTGCCACAATCCAAACGTCGCGGGGCGGCGTTTACGCTGATCGAACTGCTGGTCGTGGTCGCGATTATCGGCCTGCTCATATCGATACTCCTGCCGCAGTTGTCGGCCGCCCGCAAGCATGCTCGATCTGTTCAATGCCTGTCGCAGCTCCGCGTCCTGGGCCAGGGTCTGGCCATTTACCTCAACTACAACGCCGACGTTTTGCCGCCCAGCCGGCTGCCAAAGTTCCCCGGTCAAAACTGCGACCCGTACGCCGAGCTCTATGGCCGGCGCAAGTATCGGCCCACGTTCGTCGCCAGTATCAGCGAATCCGTCGGGGTGCCGCCGTTCGACGACCCGCAAGCCTGCAAGACCGGCGTCGACATGCACGGCCAGGCAGGCGACTGGCAAGACTATTCGTACGCCGGGTACGTCTGCCCTACCGTCGCCGAGTGGACCGACGAGCGTAATGGCAGCTACGGCTACAACTACCAGTTTCTGGGCAACTCCCGGCTCACCGATTCGGCTCAACACAGCTCGTACAAGAACTGGCCGGTGCAGATAACGCACATCCGCTACCCAGGCCAGACCGTCGCGGCGGGTGATTGCATGGGGACCGCCGCCTCGTGGGCACCGGCCGATCGCCAGCCATACGACAACAACTCGCGTGAGGCGGATCACTTCGGCAACGAGGGTTTCAACCTGGACCCGCCGCGCGTGGATGCGACAAATGGCGAGATGGCCAACTTCGACAGCTCTCCGCAGTCGCGTACGGCGGCCGATCCGCGGCACTTGGGCAAGGCCAACATACTGTGGGTGGATGGGCACGCCGGCGGCGAGACACTCGACGATCTGGGCTACGAGTTGGACCCCGACGACGTGATCAACTTCGAGGGTGACAACGCCCGCTGGACCGGCAACGGTCGTGATCTGGCTTGGACGCCGGAATACCAACCATAGTAGTCCGCCGCGGAAGTCGAACCCGGTTCGATGAAACGTAGCGGCCGACCTCCGAGTCGGCCGTGCTCGTCGGCGGCTGTTCTCCGCATTCTACGGCCGACTCGGAGGTCGACCGCTACAGGACTGGCGTGGCGGGCTACGTGGGCGCCTTGCCGTCAACGCGGCACTCGCTTAGCTTCCGGGCATGGCCAAGCGACGCAAACCGCGCTGCGAACCGCAGCAGCCAACGTCCGATCGGCGACAGTCTCTGGGAATCGTCGCTGTTACACTGCTGGCGTTGGCGCTGGTTGGCATCGGCACCCTGCATACCCAAAGGCTCTGGACCAAGCTCGCCTACCCGGCCTTTGTAGCTCTCGATCGCGACGAGGTGAACGACGCTTTCAAGGCTGCCCGCTCGGCCGGAAAACCCAACGCCATCGAGAGTCTCATACTGACGCTCAACAGTCGCCAGTTCACCGCCGCTTACCAGAACCCTGACCTGATCCCCGCCGCCATCGACCGCGTGCGTGGTTATCTTCCGGCTTTGCGCCACACACAGGTCGGTCGCCTGCAACTGGCCGCCATTGTGATGCTGGGCCTCGAGCGTGACGACCTGCCGCGCGAGCAGTGGTGGCCGCGTCTGGCCCCCTACCTTACGGGCCTGGACACGGCGCCTTTCGACCACTTCATGCCGGATCTGATCGCGGATGACGCGGCGACGTACCGGCGTCTGGGCCTGGCGCCCGGGGCCGCACTGCGCACGGCCACTGGCGCGCAGGGCTACCCGCACGGCCCTTTCCTGGAGTACTTCAGCGCGCAACTGGAGTTGGTTGCCGCCACACACACGGCAGCGGGCGACGACACAACGGCCGGCAGATGCCGCCTCCTGACACGCCGCTTGCTTCGCCAATGGGTTCGCGACCCCGGTCCGCCCACGCTGCGTCTGCTGGCCGGGCAACTGCTGGCCGACATTCTGGAGCGCGACGAGGCCCCGGAGAATGACACTCTGGTCCGCGAGTTGCGTGCGTGGCGCGCCGCCGGCCGGCGTGAGATGATCGCCTGTCCGCCACCGCCGCCGCTGCTGGGCTTGAGTCATGATCCGGAGGTATGCACCGCCGAAGCCACCACTTTGCTACGGCGGCTTGCGCTGACGACTTGGTTGCTCGGCGCTGGTGTCGGACTGAGCCTCGGCCTGCTGGTCATGGCGGCCGTGCTCGTGATCCGTCGTGCCCGAATGCCGTCACTTGGCGTCTGGGCCGTCCCGGCGATCGCCATCACGGCGCTAATCGTGGTCTGCGGCCTGGTTTGGCCGATCATTCTGCCCGGCAATGTGGAGGCTGACTTCCGGCGCTCGACGACTGACGAGCTCGGCTGGCCGCTGCACCCCTTCGTGTCCGGCGTAGCTGGACTGGCAATCTCAGCCGCACTGGCCGCCTTCTGGCCGACTCGCCAGACCGGCACTCGGCTGGCACGCATCGGCGCCACAACAGCCGGGGCGGGACTGCTGCTGGCGATCGCCATGCTAGGTGCCGGGCTCCTTGCGCGAAGCGCCGTCAGCCGCTACGATACGTGCGTCGCGACCAGGCTGGCCCAGGTGTGGGAGACGACGCACGCTCCGGCCGAGACGGCCCATCTGGTCGACGTCCTGCGAAACTGGTCCCCGCGTTAGCATCCGACTGTACCGCGACGGCGGGGCAAACCGATCCGACTGGAAAGGCGGAACATGAAGACCATCATCGAGCCGTTTCGTATCAAAGTTGTCGAACCGATCCGCATGACCACGCGCGAGGAGCGAGAACCGATCCTGTCCGAAGCCGGTCACAACCTGTTCCTGGTCAGGGCCGCCGACGTGCTTATCGACCTGCTCACCGACTCCGGAACCGGGGCCATGAGCAGCCTTCAGTGGGCCGGGATCATGCGCGGCGACGAGTCTTACGCCGGCGCCGACAGTTGGTTCGTGCTGCGCGACAAGGTCGAGGAGATTACGGGCTTCGAGCACGTGCTCCCCACCCACCAGGGCCGCGCCAGTGAGCGAATCCTCTTCACTCTCATCGGCGGCCCGGGCAAGGTGGTGCCCAACAACAGCCACTTCGACACCACGCGGGCCAATATCGAGCACACGGGCGCCACGGCGGTCGACCTGGTCATCGACGAGGGTCTACGAGCATCCTCGCGCCACCCCTTCAAGGGCAACATGGACTTGCAGAAGCTCGAGAACTGCATCCGCGAACACGGCCCCGACAAGATCCCGGTCGTCATGGTCACCGTCACCAACAACAGCGGCGGCGGCCAGCCGGTGAGCATGGAGAACCTGCGCGGCGTGCGGCAGATCTGCGACCGGTACAAGCTGCCCTTCTTCCTCGACGCCTGCCGCTTCGCCGAAAACGCCTATTTCATCAAACAACGCGAGCCGGGCTTCCAGGAACGCAGCGCCCGCGAGATCGTTCGCGAGATGTTCGACCTGGTCGACGGAGCCACGATCAGTGCCAAGAAGGACGGCATCGTAAACATCGGCGGTCTGCTACTGATGCGCGACGAGGAGCTAATCCACCGGGCCGACGAGTTGCTCATCCTGACCGAAGGTTATCTCACCTACGGCGGCTTGGCCGGGCGCGATCTAGAGGCCATGGCCCAGGGCTTCGAGGAGGTTGTACACGAGGATTACCTCGAATACCGCATCCGCAGCACCGCCTATCTGGGGGAGAAGCTGCTCGCGGGCGGCATTCAGATCGTCGAGCCCCCCGGCGGTCACGCGATCTACATCGACGCCAAGCACTTCGCGCCGCATATTCCGCCCGCTCAGTTCCCCGGCCAGGCGCTGGTCTGCGAGCTGTATCGCCACGCCGGCATCCGTGCTTGCGAGATCGGCAGCGTGATGTTCGGCGCCGCCGGCGCGCCGCCGCCGATGGAACTGGTCCGCCTGGCAATCCCGCGGCGGGTCTACACGCAGAGCCACATGGACTACGTGATCGAAGCGCTGCTGGAGGTCTTCGAGCGGCGTGACGAACTGCGCGGCCTCGAAATCACCTATCAGACGTCCTCCCTCCGGCACTTCACGGCGCGCTTCAAGGAGTTGTAGTCCACCGTGCGCAAGTCTGCGGCGCAGGCCGTCTCGTCAGCGCGCGGGGCGTGTGCTATAGTGAGTGGCATGGGTGCTGTCGACACTGAGTCGCGCTGGACGATCGCGCGTCTGCTGGCCTGGACGCGCGACTACTTGCGGCAAAAGGGCATCGAATCGCCGCGCTTGTGCGCCGAGATTCTGTTGGCCCACGCCCTGGGCTGCGAGCGCATCCGCCTCTATACACGCCACGAAGAAGTACCAGCCGAGAATGTTCTGACTTCTTTCCGCGAGTTGGTGAAGGAGGCTGCCGGGGGCCGGCCGATTGCATACCTGACCGGCACCAAGGAGTTCTTCTCGCTGCCGTTCGAGGTGTGCCCCGACGTCATGATCCCGCGTCCGGAGACCGAGATTCTGGTGGAGCGCGTCATCAGCGAGCTGCGCGCCGCGCCCGCCGAACGAACCGAGCCGACCGCGATCCTCGACGTCGGGACCGGCAGCGGCTGCATCGTCGTCAGCCTGGCCCGCCACCTGCCACAAGCCATACTGTTCGCGGGCGACATCTCCGCTGAGGCCCTGACAATAGCGCGGCGTAACGCCGAACGACACGGCGTGGCCGACCGGATCGACTTTCGGGCCGGCGATCTGCTGAGCCCCTGGAGCAACCCAGACGGCCACGCGGTGAGCAACGGCGAGCCGAAGTTCGACATCATTGTGTCCAACCCGCCTTACGTCGCGTCCAAAGACGCTCCGGTGGAGGCAAACGTGCGCGATTTCGAGCCGCACGTGGCCTTGTTCGCGGGTGCTGATGGTCTGGATGTCATTCGCCGACTGGTGCTGGACGCACCGGCGGCGCTCAAGGCCGACGGGCATCTGCTGATCGAAATCGCCTTCGACCAGGCGCCGGCCGTCCGCCAGCTATTGGCCAACGGGCCGTGGCGAGATATCGTAATGTACCGTGACGGCGCGGGCCACGAGCGGGTCGTGCATGCCCGCCGCGCCAACGCGGAATCCGGCCCAGTTGCGTGAAGGAGAATCCGTGGGTTTGCCATACTTCGAGGTTGTCGGCGGAACGCGCCTGCGTGGAACCGTGCAGGTCAGTGGGGCCAAGAACGCGGCTCTGCCCATCATGGCGGCCACCCTTCTATGTGAGGGGCCGGTCGTGCTGCGCGACGTGCCGCGCGTCAGCGACGTGCTGTCGCTCTGCGAGTTGCTCGCCAAGCTGGGCGTGGCCGTCGAGTGGCAGTCGGACGGCTCGCTGTGCCTCGACGCGCGCGACGAGATGAACTCCAAGGCCGAGTACGACATTGTGCGCAAGATGCGCGCCTCGATATGCGTGCTCGGGCCGCTGCTGGCCAAGCGCCACAATGCGCAGGTCGCACTGCCTGGCGGGTGCGCTATCGGCGACCGCCCGGTCGACCTGCACATCCGCGCCATGAAGAGCCTGGGCGCCGATGTCGAGCTGGTCGGCGGCGACATCATCGCCAAGGCCAAGAAACTCAAGGGCACCGAGATGTTCCTCGGCGGCCCCTTCGGCTCGACGGTGCTCGGCACGGCTAACGCCATGATGGCCGCAACGCTGGCCCAGGGCATGACTGTCATCGAGATGGCCGCGTGTGAGCCCGAGATCGTCGACCTGGCGAGTTTCCTCAACAAGTGCGGAGCTGCGATCACGGGGCACGGTACCCCGCGCATCGTCGTCGAGGGCGTCACCGAGTTGAAGGGCTGCGAATACCGCATCATCCCCGATCGCATCGAGGCCGGCACGCTGATGGTCGCCGCCGCGATCACGAACGGCGAACTCACGCTTGCGAACTGCAGGCTCGACCACCTGATGGCCTTCGTCGATCGGCTGGCGGCCATCGGCGTCAACGTCGAGAAGACTGACAAGGGCGTGGTCGTTTCGTCGGCCCGCCGACTCGAGCCCGTGGACGTTACGACGCAGCCGTTCCCAGGGTTTCCCACCGACTTGCAGGCTCAGCTTATGAGCCTGCTGTGCCTGGCCGACGGCAACAGCATCATAACCGAGAAGATCTTCCCGGATCGCTTCCTGCACGTGGCCGAACTCAACCGCCTGGGCGCCAATCTACGCAAGGAAGGCCCCACGGTCATCGTGCAGGGCGTCAAACGGCTGGTCGGCGCGCCGGTGATGGCTTCCGACCTGCGCGCCTCGGCGGCCCTGGTCCTGGCCGGCCTGGCAGCGCGCGGCACCACGCGCGTCAATCGTATATACCACCTGCAACGTGGCTACGACCGCTTCGACGAGAAACTGCGCACGCTGGGCGCCGACATCCAGCGCAAGGAAGACGGCGCCTAGCAGCGGCGAATCGTAGCGATCAGCGAAGCTCAACTGCCCCGGTTTTCGGCCAGTTGCGCCGCCAACTCGGCCAATCGCCGCGACCCGACCGTCCGCGATCCCGACGACTCTTCGGCCGGCTTGGCTTCTTCCTCACACCGCGGTTCCGGCTCCGGCGCGGGCGGCTGAGCCGAGGAAGCGGCGTCTGCGGCGGCCGAGTTCATCCCACAACGATCCTGACGCCACCAGCGGTCAACGATCTCATCGACGTCGCCTACGGCCGCTCCCGTACTCCATAGGTTGAAGAAGTCCACGTCGCCACTGCGCGGCAGCCGGGGCGGCAGGTCGAAGAGCGTCCTCATCGGCATCAGCACCGAATCGCCGATAACGAACCCCTCGCCAGGTTTCATGCTCGGCAACAGGCTGATCAGACTGCGAAACTGGTCCGACACCACGCGCGCCACGTAGTCCTGGTCGTCGGGGTTGTTCATCCGCATCAGCACCATCGAGTTGCACTGACTGAGGATCGTCTCCGAAATCTCGCTGGGCCGCTGGGTCACGATCATGGCCGACACGCCGTACTTACGCCCCTCCTTGGCCACTTTCTCGACCGCGTCGCGTGCGAACATCGCCGTGCCACGATCCACGCGTGGCAGGTAGTTGTGCGCCTCCTCGAAGACCATCACAAACGGCTGTCGAGCTTCCGGCGGCGCCCAGAAGTTGAAGTCGAACAGCGTTCGCGTCAGCGCCGCCACCGTTATGTCCACCACGTCAAACGGGAGCCCCGAAAGGTCTACGATGGTCAGGTTCTTGCGTACCGGGCCGCGCCCCAGCATCTGCCGGATAACAGCCGCCACGCTCTGGCTCAGGGCGCCCGGGCTGGCCTCTGCGGTCAGCACTCTTCCCAAGTCCGGGTTGCGCACAGCTTGCTCGAACGGCCTGAGCAGGAAATCGTAGCGACGATCATTCAGACGCGTCTCGATCTGGTTCACCAGACCCAGCAGCCGCCCGAAGAACGTCGCGTGCGGCACCTCGCCCTCCGAGTCGCCCTTGTTGAACTCCATCCGCCGGGCGCTCAACAGCAGCTCCTGCTCCGCGGGCGGAAGCTGGCGATACTGCAGCCGCGCGAAAGCGTAGTTCTCGGTGTTCAGCACGAAGCGCGCGTCGTTCATGTTCTCCGCGTACAACTTGAGCTGCTCGATCGAGTAGTACACCGGCGTGTCGATCGTGAACTCGGCCGACAAGCCCAGTTCCGCGGCCGCCGGCCGTTTGAGGCGCTCGAACGCCATACGCAGAAAGACCTTCTGCGCGTTGAGGTTGAGCTGGTTGTTGGTATCGACGAATAGCCGCTCGAATTCGTTGTATTGAAGCATCCAGTACGGGAGCACGAGGTTGCGGTCGGACAGGTAGGTTACGTTCGGCAGCGGCGTGCCGTCTTCGTCGCTGAATGCTGACAGGTACTCGCCGTGCATGTCGAAGAGCACGATCTGGGTGTACGGCAATTGCAGCGCTTCGTGCAGGATCTTGGTGGTCGTGACGCTCTTGCCCGAGCCGCTATTGCCCATCACGCCAACATGCTTGGCGAAGAACTCCTTGCCCAGGGCCCGCACCTCGAAGTCGGTATCGACGGCAAACCGCCCGAACGAGAACGCCTTGCGCTCGCCAGCTCCGTCCGCCAGGTCGTCGAAGCAGCCGAAGACCTGCTCGAAATCCGCGTCCACGGCCAGGCGGACCGCGTCGCCGAGCGTGGGGTATTCGTTGACGCCACGCGTGAACTTGCCGTCGCGAACGGTGCCGAGCAACTGCACTTCCATGGTGACGCGGCGTGGCTGGTCCGGGTAGGGCCCGGGCTCCAGGTCGCCCTGGGCCCCGACGCTCGTGATGTACGCGATCAGCGTATTACGGTCCATCGGCAAGGTGACGTACGTTCCCAGCCGACCGACTCGGTATATTCGGCCATGATGCTCAACCCGCAGGTCGCCGATGCTGATCTGCACCTCGACCGAGTCGCCCTTAACCCCGATAACATGTCCGATTTCCAGCGGGTCCATGGCAGCGCTCCGGCGAATATCCTCGGTCACAGTTCAGTTATCGAGTCATTCCGCCGCCACCATCAGCAGCAACCGCGTTGCAATCGCCGCGCTGCCCCGATACCCGCCACAATCGACCGGATCCCCCCAGTACGCTTCTAGCCCCGCAGTACCTCATGTTCCCGAAAACGAGCCTGCATTTCGACGATCTTTTCGCGCACCGCCTCCGCGCAGGCCTTGTCCGATAGCTCGCCCCGCAAATGCCCGTACATCGGCTCGGCGTACGCCACCACAATCGGGCGCGGATGGGGCAGCTTGGCCGACCGCGGCCAGGATTCGAAGGCCCCTTCGATCAGGGTCGGCACAATGGGCACGCCCGTCTTGCGGGCCAACAGGACCATCCCGGCCAGCATGTCCCCGACGCTGCCGTCGCGTGTGCGCGTACCCTCGGGAAAGGCCAGGATGATCTGCCCGCTCCTCAGTCGGCGCATGGTCTCCTTGATCGCCCCCATATCGGCCGTCCCACGCTTGACCGGAAAGGCGTTCAGTCCCGAAATCAGCCACTTGAAGAGCGGCTGGCGAAACAACGAATCGCGGGCCATGAACGAACAGGCACGCGGCACCGGCATCGCCGCCAATATCGGATCGAAGAAACTCTGGTGATTGCTCAGCAGCAGCACGCCGCCGGTTCGCGGTATGTGCCCCCGACCAAACACACGCCCCCTGAACACGAAGATGAAGATCATCTGGGACATCGACCGGCACCAGGCGTACCACGGCGACATACGCACCGGCCTCTGCTCCGTTGTGCCCCGCCTCCGTCCGCTAGCCATTGCTCGCCACCGCTTCCGCGACGCGCTCCAACAGGCCTGCCCGCCGAATGTGCCCGACAATCGTGTCCAGCACCTCGGCGATCGGACTATCCGACGTGTCGATCAGAACAGCATCATCCGGCACGGCCAAGGGGGCCACGGCCCGTTCGGAATCGGTCCGGTCACGCTCGTCGAGGTTCGCCAGCACGTCATCGAGAGTGACTTCCTCGCCGTCGGCCAGCAACTCGTGCAGCCGCCGCTCGGCCCGCTTCTCAAGCGCCGCGTCCACGAAGAACTTGATGTCGGCGTTGGGAAACGCAGCCGTACCCTGATCGCGACCCTCGGTGACCAGCGCACCCACCCTCCTGCTGATATCACGCTGCCGAGAGATCATGATGGCCCGCACGCCCGGAGAGCCGGCGATGTAGCGTGTGTGCGAGTTGACGCGCATCGAACGCAATTCCTCGGTCACGTCGTGACCACGCAGCGACACGCGAATATGCGTCGGCCCCAGATCGAGCGAGTAATCGTCGCGCGCGGCGATGGCCGTCAGGGCCGCCTCGTCACGCATGTCCACGCCGTCCTCGAGTGCCGCCAGCGTGACCACGCGGTACATCGCACCGGTATCCAGGTATGGAATCCCCAGTCTGGCGGCCAGCTTGCGTGCCGTTGTGCTCTTGCCCGAACCGGCGGGTCCGTCAATAGTGATTATCACGGTCGGCCTGCTCATTGCGGATGGTTACTCCACTCGAAACGCGTTGCGATTATAGACGCCTCCGCCCGCGGCTAGCAACGGGGCCGCCAGTACAGTGTTACACGACTCCCATAACTGAGGAGCCGCGGGCTTGTCATAGTCGACGTACTCGTGAAGCGGAGTACCCCGCACCGGCTGGCCAAATACCAGGAAACCGGTTAAATGTGACGCGGTTGGCGATCGATTGCACAGCCCGCCCCCACAATCAGGAGAGCCCGACCTATGAGTCGCCCAAAGACAATCATGGTGGACTTGGACGGTGTGCTATGCACCGAGGAGATGTTTCACGATCGCCCGCTGGCCAAGCCAATCGACGGCGCCTGCGATGCTCTCAGGAAGCTCCGAGCCGCCGGCCACGTGATCGTGATCTACACCGCCCGCGGCTGGGGCGAGTACCGCGTAACCGAGCGTTGGCTCCAAGACCACGGCTTCGAGTACGACGGCCTGCACATGGGTAAACCCGTAGCCGACGTCTGGATCGACGACCGGGCGGTCGGCTTCAAGAACTGGCCCGACACCCTCACCGCGCTGGACATGTGCTAACCAACGCCGCACTACCCCCGTAGCGGCCGACCTCCGAGTCGGCCGTGGCCTCTCAGAACCCCGAGCGTAAGCGCGTGGGCCTGCCGCCGAAAGCTACCGCGCCGGCAGCTTCAACTCGAGCCCCACCGGCACTACATCCGGACTGGCAAGCTTGTCGCGGTTTAGCTCGTAAATCTCGTCCCACCGGTTCGGATCGCCAAGAACGCCGCGCGCTATGCTCGTCAGCGTATCCCCGATCTCGACCACATACACGTGCCGCCGCGCTGCCGGCTGCGTGGTCGGCGCCGTCGTCGGATGACCAGCAACCGCGCCCTCCTTCGGCGGAATGACTATGCTGCGACCAACCTCCAGCCGGCCTTCGTCCAATCCGGGATTCGCTTCCTTGATCCGCGGCCACAAGTGCCCGGCATCGTAGTACTCAACCGCTATCGTCCACAGACTCTCACCCGCCACGATCGTATGACGCCGCACCTCGGCAGCCGGCGGCGGAAGCGTACGACGAGTGGTATCGCGGGGCGTCGGGGGCGCCACTCCCGGCCCGCGCAGCGGCAGATCGCCCACGGGATTGCGTTCGGCTTCTGGCTCGGCAGCCGGCCGGCTAGCGACAGGCCCGTCAGCCGGACCGGAAGGCGGGACCGTGGCCCGGCGATCGCCAGCCGGAGGCGGAGTCACCTTCGGAGGAGCAACAAGCGGCTCAGTCACGGGCGGCTTCGTGGTCCGCGTGCCGGAGCCGGTCGCCGGCGTGCCGGTATTCGACCGCGGCGTCGCAACTGCCGGCGAGCGCCCCGGCTTGACCACGCGCGGCGGCTGACCGCCAGGCGTCACCGCCGGCTTCTTCGACGCCGGAGCCACATCCTTGGCCGGCGCATCCAGTGGCAGAGTGTCGGCCAAGTCGCCGCCGCTCTCCGGCCCCTGATTAACGACGAAGTAGATCGCTCCCGCAGCCACGACCAGCGCGGCGACAAACCCAATTTTCAGTTCGGTCCGCATCGGCATGCCTCGCATAAAAAGACTGCCCGACCGGCACTCCGTGCGCCAGCCGGGCAGCAGTATAGCACATCATACCCGACGATCATACCGCCACGCGGCGTTAGATCGACGGCCGACCCATCGGGGTTGGCAGAGCACTGCCTTCCCTAATTCGCCGGGGAGGGCAAGGCTCTGCCTGGCCCCCGCTCCTAGCTAGCCCGCGCGGCGGCCGGAGCCCGCGACTTTCCCGCAAGCTGGGCCACCAGCAGCGGTGCCGCGATTGCGATCGACGAGTATGAGCCAGTGATGACACCGATGATCATGCAGAAGTTGAATCCGCGGATGCTGCTGCCGCCGAAGACGTACATGACCAACAGAATCACCAGCGTGGTCAGCGACGTCATGATCGTCCGCGACAGCGTCTGATTGATACTGTCGTTGACGATCCCGGCCGTCACGTTCCCCATCCGTCCCCGGGTCTCGCGGATACGATCGAACACGACAATGGTGTCGTTGATCGAGTAACCGATGATCGTCAACAGGGCGGCGATGATCGTCATGTTGATCTTGAAGTCGCTGATGAGGAAGAACTCGCCCAGAGGATGGTCGTGGCCGCCGATCCACCCGCTGATGCCCACGAACGCCAAGGCGATCAGGGCATCGTGGATCAAGGCCACCACGCCCGCCACGCCGTAGCGCGGCTTGCCAAACCGAATCCACAGGTAGGTGATGATCATGGCCCACGACAGGATCAGGGCCAACGACGCCTGACGTTGGGAACCGGCCGCGATCTGCGGCTTGAACTGCATCACCTTCCGCAGCGTCATTTCCTTCTCGAGCGCGACTTTGACCAACTGCTGCTCGCCCTGGGCAAACCCGGCCAGCCACTGCGCCGGGTCATCGGCATAACGAATGTCGGGGTCAACCGTGACCACTGCCACGCTGCTGTAGAGCATCTGGCCATCGACCTCGCCCGCCGGCGCGATGCCGAGCACCTCGAACTTGCGCTTGGGCATGTCCTCGAAGTCCGGCTGGAAGTGCATGTTGTCCAGCCGTGCGGTCAGCTCGGCCAAGCCCTGAGGCGGCGTGAGCTCGTCGTAGTGCAACACCGCGCCTCCCAGATAGTCGGTCAGATCCGCATTCACGCCCGTCGGCAAGTCGGTGATCACGCTGTCCAGGAAGCGGTCCTGATCGCGAATGCCATAAGGTGCATCGCCGTTGCCGTGGAACACGTATTGAATCGTCGGCTCGGTTTTCAGGTCCTCGCCGATGGCAGTTTCCAGGGCATACTGCACCAAGCGCATGTTGGTGACGGTGGTCGTGATGTTCCAGATCAGGCCGGCCTGATCCTCGCCACCGACCTCTAACACCGCGTTGATACTGGCCTGTGCGAGGTTCTTGCCAGCGTCGGTCAGGCCCTTCTCAAGACCACGGATCAACGTCTGAAGCTCCTCGGCGGTCTGCTCGCCGCTGACTCGCAGAACCACCTGCTCCGGACCACCTTCCTGGATGCCACCCCCTCCGCGCTGTAACACTCCGCCGTCTTCCAACGGCTCGGCCAACATCGCAGCCAGTTGATGGTTGTCCACGCCGGGCACGTCAACCGTAAACGTGCTGACTTCGTCCGCAACCGCCGCAACTGCCGCATTCGCCAGCGCTTCGCCGCCGGCCGTTATGTCCTGCCCAACCTGGCCGATACGCTCCTGCAGGGCTTTGTCTTCAAGCGGAGGGTCGGTCTGGACAACCTCGAACTCGGCCGACACGCCGCCCAGGAACTCGACGTCAAAGACGTTGTCCGCGCCGCGCTGGTACAGCAATCCCAGCCCCAGTACCAGGATCACGGCCGAGATCGGCAGGAAGATACGCCGCTTGGCGTACCAGTCAATCTTCGGCACGCCGATCATGTGCATCATCTTGACGTCTTTGATCAGGTTGTACTTCAGCGCCACCGCGAACAGCGTCCGCGTCACGAAGATCGACGTGAACAGGTTCAGCACGATGCCCCACCCCAGCGTCAGGCCGAAGCCCTTGACCTCTTCGCTACCGACGTAGTAGATGATCACGCATGTTAGCAGGGTCGTGATGTTCGAGTCCATGATCGTCGACAGGGCCTTGTCGTACCCGTTCTTGATCATCATCCGTAGCGAGGCCCCGCGCTGCTTCTCCTCGCGGATACGCTCGAAGACCAGCACGTTGGCGTCCACCGCCATGCCGATGGCCAGGATGATACCGCCGATGCCGACCAGTGTGATGCGCGCCCCCAGCATCGCCATCGCCGCCAGCACCAGGAAGACGTTCATTGCCAGGGCCACGTTCGCAATCGCGCCGGCGAACATGTAGTACACCAGCATGAGGGCCGCGACCGCAATGCCGCCGTAGATGCCGGCTTTCACGGCACTGGCCCGGTTGGTCTCACCCAGACTCGAACCCACCGTGCGCTCGGACAGCGGTGTGTCCTTGAGCCGCCCCGGCAACATGCCGCCTTCCATCGTTTTCACCAGGTAGCCGATCTTGTCGGCACTGAAATCGCCGGTGATCTGGCCTTGCGTACGAATGGCGCTCTGGATGTTCGGCGCCGAATAGGCCACGTCGTCAACCAGGATGCACAGCGGCTGGCCGATGTTGGCGCGTGTCAGCGTCTCGAACAGGCTGCCGCCAATCGTGTCCAGCGTGAAGCTCACACTCAATCGCCCCTGCTGATCACGCTCCGGCCGGGCCCGCTTCAGTTGCCATGGCCGCTCCGAATCCGCCAGTAGGCCGTCACGCGGCGATGTCTTGGCCAGCACATAGTAGTCCTCGTTGAACATCCCGATCACGAACCGATCGTGGCTCAGGTGATCGAAAGTCTCCAATGCGGCCGGGGAATCCAGATTGAAGAACTGCATCGCATTGTCGACCTGGAACCAACCCTCTTCATCCTGCGAGCGAACGAAACGCCCCTCCTCGAGTTGCTCGCGATAGCTGTCATACTTGTGCGGATTGCCGGCGTCCGCGACGGCCAGAATGCGGAATTCCAGCTTGCCCGCTCCGCGCAACAGACGCTTCAGGTCGCCCGAGCCGTCCAGGAAACGCTTTCCCGAACGCCACGTATCGTATGCCGCCTCGACTACCTCGATCGCGCCGCGCAAGTCGGCCTGCTTCTCCTTGATCACCTCCAGGCTCTTCTTGCGTACCGTCGAGTGCGCGTCCAGCGACAGCACTTGCTCGAACCGTTGACGGTTCAGATTGGTCGCCAGCACCTCGTCGGTGGCATCCTCGTACAGCTCCGATGCGTCGCGAAAAGTCTCGTTCAGGATCTCTTGCGTCACGGCCCCGGTCGCGGGAGCACTGGTCGGCCCCTCTTCTACCGCCGGCGTTTCAGGGCCGGCAGCCCGCGCCGCGCTCGCCGCCACGTAGGCGTCGTACTGCTCGGCAGCCGCCTGGAGCTTGTCCAGCCGGGTCTGCTCGGCATTCTCGATCGCCGTGCGCCACAGCTCCGCATCCTCACCCTGCAGTTGGGCCAGGGCTGGTTCGCTGTTGCGCTTGGCCAGTTGCCGCAAGGCCGCCACACGCTCAACAGCCGGCGCCCGCAGAGCCCGCTCGAGATCGCCACGGCCAATCTCGAACTCGTACAGGTTCATCAGCTCGTCACGATACGCCAGTTGCCGCTCTTTGGCGTCCTTCGGCGGCAGCGGCATCTGCACCTCGATGCGGCTCTTGCCATGCACACGCCAGTTCAGATCGTATACGCCGTTCGGGTCCACACGCTTCTGAAGGTGCGTCTTGACCCGCTCGGCCAAGGTCGGATCAAACTCAGCTTCCGACGTGTCCAGCTCGAAAATCAGCGACGTGCCGCCCGCGATGTCCAGACCCGGACGCAGTCCCTGCTGCAGGAAAATGACCCCAACCAGCACGATTAGTGCGATCAGGATCAGCCGTTGTCCCAGATTCTTCTCTAACATTGTGTTCCCTCACACGAGGTCTAAGGCTCAGTGATGCCTGTTGTAGATGACGGGGTTGAAACGCTCCGGACAAGCAGCGGCCCGAACGCTCACAGTCGATGTGGCCAAAGCCAAGCTAGACCCGCGGGGGGCCGGTGGGGTGAATACTCGTTCGCAAAGCCGGATCGCGCGGCGATACGTCCCGCGCCAGTTCACGCACCGTCGCCGTGTGATCAACCGGCGGCACGAAGCAGTGCCAGGCCCACAAGTCACCGACATCAGCCAAGGACTGGCTGCCTGCCGATGGCGAAGGATAGCGCGCCCCGCGAACGACGATCCCGTCACACGCGTGCGTTGTCCAACGTAGATCAACCTGCCGCCAAGCTGCCGGCCAGCGCGGCGCGGTAGCATCCGGCAACACGTGCGGCAACAGCTTCTTGGGCTGATCGGTGGAAGCGTCGTCGTCGGATATGGGCGGACAGGCCCTGTCGGCGGAGCGGACCGGTTCGGTGGCCGGCGCCGTCAGCCAAGGGCACAGCTTGTCCTGCGCCGCCAATAGCAGCAGCAACCCCAGACCGGAAGCGATACGTGCCCACTTGTTGGCCTGCAATATCAACATTCCGCACATGATACGCCGATGCCCGTCCGCTGCCAACCCGGCACTTGGCGACAATCGCGCTCGCTAGAGTTCTCGGACCATCCCCAGCCCGCCCCAACTCCAACGCGCGGCTTTTGCGCTACGATTCCGCACGCCCGCGTCGTCCTACCCCTCGCGGGGCGGGTGATTCGCCATTGTTCGCGGAACCAGACCCTTGAAATGGGCCACCGGGTCCGGTAACGCCACCGGGTGCGGAACCGCGAACAGCTCCCCGTACTCGCAGCCACAACGAGACCCCTCGGCCGCGTCGACCGCACGGACGTGGTGCAGCAACCCAGCCAGCCGCTCTCCGCCAAACTGCGACTTATAGCACGATATCGCGGCCAACTTCTGATCGTGGACGTCGCTGGTATCGACCACAAATGTCCCCGGATATTTCGTATGCTCGGCAGCTATGGCCGTCGGCCGGTACCACAGCCAGTCGATCCGGTGGGGCGGAGTGTTGTCGAAACGCTCATCCCACTTGGTAAGCCGTGAGTAAAACCGCGCCCCCTCCAGAATGAGCTGCCCT
>CAZUCH010000019.1:0-16293 GCA_964619045.1 uncultured Planctomycetales bacterium
GCGCCAGGATTCTCGGCTTCTCCTCGTCCTCGTCCGGCACCTCGATCGACTTGATGGCGCGCGGTACACCGGCCGTCAAAGGCATCTGTGGCTCGTAACCGAGCAGTTCGCGGGCCTTGGCGATGTCGGCCACGTAGCGCGTCACCTCGCCGGCCCGCGCCGGTTCATAGCGCACATTTGGCTCCCGGCCAAGCGTCAACGAGATCAGGTTGACGAGATCAACCAAGGTCGCTCCATGGCCGTATGCCAGGTTGATAGTCTGCTGATTGACGCGCCTGGTCGCCAGTGCGTCGATCGCCTGGACTATGCCGGCGGTGCAATCATCGATCCATGTGAAGTCCAGCACCTTCTCGCGGCCATATACGACGATGGGCTCCCCGTCCGCGATCCGGCGGATGAACAGCGGTATCACACGCTCCATGCGATCGATGTCACAGTCATAACGCCCGTACACGTTGCTGAATCGAAATACCAGGTAGGGCAGATCATAGCACTCGGCGTACGAGTAGATGAAAGCCTCGCCGGCGATCTTGGACGCGCTGTACGGGCTCTCCGCCACCACGAAGTCGGCCTGCGACTCCTCGGTCACGTGGCGATGTATGTCGCCATAGACCTCCCGTGAGCTGCCGTAGATTAGCGGGATATTGTGTTTGCGACAGAACTCCAGCACGCGGAATGTGACCGCGACGTTCTCCATGGCGCGGATCGGCTTCTCGACCAGCTCAAACACCTTGGCATACGCGGCCAGATGCACCACCACGTCAAACGATCCGCTGACCGGCAAATCGTCCTCGCCAGATGCGTTCAGATCGCAGATCGCCGTCGGAATCTCCGAGGTCCAGGTGTTCTCGCGTCGGTCGATGCCGACCACCTCGTCGCCACGCGCTTGCAGCGACAAGCCAAGATTGGTGCCAATCTGTCCGCTCGAACCGGTAATCAGGATTCGCATGGTTACTCCGAATGGGCTCAGAATGCTCCAGCACGGCCTTTGTACCGCAGGCAATCACTGGCCGTCAACGCCCGGCGGCCGCCGCACGTCGGTGCGCTGACAGAGTTGCGCGACCACGGGACGGGCTCGCCCACGTTTGCGAACCTGCGTCGCGTTCTTACGCGGCCAATGCCCGATAATATAACACAAACCGTGGTTCGCGGCCCCGCGGCGACGCTTCGCGGAGGCGCCGACCAGCATGTGTGACCGCCATCCCCCGTCCCGATTACGAAGCGCCGACTTACGCTGGCCGCCACCGCCCGTCGATATGGAGAGGATTGGAGTGTTGACTTCGCGTGCCGCGCACCAGGATGTGAATGTGGCAATCATCAAAAAACGCGAGCTGCGTGCCGATCAGAGCACTATTAGTACTTGGCTCGACCGTCTGGACCAGTATTGCAGGCCCCCCAGCGAGCTGGACATGCGCGTCTCCGAGCGCTTCAGCTACCGGCTCGGAACGCTCAGGCTGGAACTGCCCGAAGACCTCGATAAGACGACTCACCAAGCCGTCGTAGCCCGCAACATCAGCCGCGAGGGCGTCGGCCTGCTCAGTAGCCACTTCGTCTACCCCCGCGCCGCGTGCCAGGTCCTTCTGCGCAGCCCCTACGGGTGCGATCAGGTGGTCCCTGGGCGTGTGGCACGCTGTCGCTATCTGGTCGGGTCAACCTCGCTCTATGAGGTCGGCGTGCGTTTCGACCGCCCGGTTGATGTGCCACTATTCGCACCGCACGGCAAGCTCGTGTCGATCCTGCTGGTCGACGACGCCGAGACCACGCAGCGTCTGCTGGCTAGTTTCCTTGGCCGGCTCAATGTTGAATTAAGTCATGCCGCGACCGCTGGGCAGGCCTTTCGGCTGTCCGGCCAGTGCGATTTCGACTTGGTCCTGATCGACCTCGAGAACGATGCCTTCGACCCCATCGCCGTGGCTCGCTACTTGCGCGGCGACGGCTTTGTTGGCCCGATCATCGGCCTGACCATCCAGATCGGCGACGATCTCGACTCGGTCTGCCACAAGACCGGCTTCACCGGGTACATCGGCAAACCGTTGACGCGCGACGCCATGCGCGACCTAGTCGGCACGCTCACGGACCCGCCGGTCGTCAGCACCTTGATGCACGACGATGCCCTGGCGCCGTTGATCGACGAGTTTGTCAAGACGTTGCGCGACCGCGTGTCCGAGATGGCCGTCGCCTTCCAGGATCGTGACGCCGACGCTCTGGAGCAGATCGTATACGCCTTACGAGGCGTGGCCGGCTCCTACGGGTTCGATGACATCACCACGGCGTCGGCGCTGGTGCAGGCGCTGCTCGCGGCCGGCGACTCCTGGTCGATAGTTCGCCCGCCGCTGCTACGACTAATGCACCTGTGCCTCAAGGCCCGCCCAGCTACCAGCCCGCCCGCAATGGCACCCCGCGCCGTGAGCGCCTGGCCGGCCCTGGCCCTGGACTAAAGGGGAAAGGGGATAAGTTCAATAGGGGCTATCACTCTCACTCCAGCCCACACTACCTGTGGGCGTCTGGCGGAACATCCATTCCGCCCCGGAAGCTAACGCGAATCCCCAGCATGGGCAGCGGTAGGAGGTACAAGACCCTGTTCTTCCTGTCCCAATACGCTCCGATCCACATATCATACCACGCAACGAACGGCTTGATTCTCATGCTCGCTCCACTAAATGTAGGGGTTGCTGGAGCCACGTGGATGTCCCTTTGTTCGATTACTCGCCAGTCGGCGTGGGATGCGCCATGAGCCTCATCCCCCTTGCCGCGCCAAATACTCCAGTCCCTCATCGGCGACGGCCTGAATGACTCGCGGATACAGCTCACGCTCGGCCGCCATCACGCGCTGCGCCAGCGATTCCGGCGTATCTCCGGCGTGAACCGGCACGCGCGCCTGGGCCACGACGGGGCCGTGGTCGTACTCGTTGTCCACCATGTGTACGGTGCAGCCGCTTTCGGCGTCACCGGCGTCCAGCACCGCACGATGCACGCGCAGCCCGTACATACCTCGTCCACCGTGTTGCGGCAGCAGCGCCGGGTGAATGTTCAGGACACGTCCCTGGTGATGCGGCGGCAGACGCCAGAAGCACAGGAAACCAGCCAGCACGCTGAGATCCACGCCCACCTCGTCGACCGCCGCGGTCAGCGCCGCCGAGAAGACCGTTTCGTCCGCGAAATCACGTTTGCGTATGATTTTGAGTGGCAGCCGGGCGTCACGGGCGATCTCGACGCCGCGAACAGCCCCGCGTGAGCTGATGACGAGTTCGATCGCGACGTTCGAGAGTCGGCCGTCGCTGATGCGCTCGATCAGATTGGCCAACGTAGATCCCCCCCCAGAGATCAGGACGGCCAGCCGCAGAGGGTGATTCGAGTCAGAGTGTTGGCGTCCAGTCATTTGGTTACCAGCTCCGGGAGCGGTTCCGGCCTTTTGCCCGCCAGTGTGCCTCGTCGCTGGCGGCGGGCGAGGAGTGGGCGGCGCTGAGTAGCACGCTACAATATGCCGATAGGAAGAGCAACCGGCGGCTGGCTTGTGGCTAGAGGCCGTAGCCGATACAAATATGCGCTCAGACTGCCGGTGAGGGAGTCTTCAGAGAGTGAGAGAATAGGGGCCGACGCTGTGGTACTGAAGCTAAACACATACGAGGGGCAAGCCTGGGTCAGTGTGATCCTGGCCGCAATCGGCGGCCTGGCCGTCGCGGCGGCCATCTACTTGCTCTACCGCAACTTCGACGCCGAGAGCTTCTTCGTCAACTATGGGCAGAAGAGTCGCTTCCTGCCAGTCCTGGGCGGAGTGTTGCTGGTTGGTTTGGCAGCCGGCACTGCCGGGTTCTTCGTGGCCCTCAACAGCGCCGGGCGCCGCCGCAACAAGAACTCGAAGCTCTCCTGGCAAGGCTTTTTCCTCAACGCACTCGTGCTGACGGTCATGCTCTCGGTGGGCGTCTTCTTCTTCTTCACGCGCAACGCCATTTAGCGAGTTTCTCGAAAGCCTCGTAGCGGTTGATGCCCCTGGCGGGCGTCGCAGCGCGTCCCCCCCGGTTTGACCGAATCGCTGACACCTTGCCCTCAGAGTGTCTTGATCGCCTACACCTGAGCGCTAGTACTGCGTCCCGGTACGGCTTGGCTAGGCACTCTCCGCTTGGCGCAAGACGTGTAAACGCAGGCGGTTTATCTTGCGCGCCTCGGCGTCCACTATCTTAATGTGGATGTTCTTGTGCGTGAGTTCCTCGCCCACCGCCGGAATCTTGCCCAACGTGGCAAAGACGAAGCCGGCAATCGTCTCGTAGTCCTCTTCCTCAGGCAACTCGATGTCCAGCTCAGAGTTGATCTCATCAATATGTACGCGGCCGTCAACCTCGAGCGTTTTACTGTCGATGCGATTCATCGGCGGCGGCGGCTCCTCGTCATACTCGTCGTCGATCTCGCCCACCAACTCCTCAAGGATATCCTCGATGGTCACCAGGCCCGCCGTGCCGCCGTACTCATCGAGCACGATTGCTATTTGCACCTTGCTGGCCTGAAACTCTCGGAGCAGATCGGCCAACGTCTTGGTCTCGGGTACGTAGCGAACGGCGCGCATCGTCCTGGATGCGTCGAAGGGCGCCGAGTGGTCCAGTCGGAGCAGATCCTTCGCATAGACCACGCCGACAACGTGGTCGATCGTGCCATGGTACACCGGGATTCGCGAGTGCCCCTTCTCGAGAATCAGTGAGCGTACATCGTCGAACGTGACGTCTTCCGAAACGGCGTTGACGTCCGTCCGCGGCGTCATGATGGCGCTGACCGTCGTCTCGTCCAGCTCGAGCACCGACTCGATCATCTCCTTCTGGTTCCCATCGACGGCGCCGTGAGCCTCGCCCTCGGACACCGCTTCCAGGATCTCCTGTTCAACTCGCTCGGATTCCTGCTCCTCGGAAACCGCGCTCTTACCCAGCAGTCGCCGAACGATGAACTCGACCACGCCGTAGAAGCGGCCCAAGGGCCACATCAGCAGCCGCATAGCCGCGAGCACACCGAAGCTCCGGGCCAGGACACCCTCTCCACCGTGTACCGCCAGGGCGTGTGGCAAGGCGACCGCGAAGACGACGAGCAGCGCGATGGTGATTCCCGCGGCCGCGCCAAGGACGCCCAAGTCCGCGGCGTGTCTCGGGTCAACCGCGTAGGATCGCCAGACGACGATCAGCAGGCTTACGCTGAGCGCGAACCGCAACATGCCGCCAAGCGCCTGTAGCTCCCACTCGTGCTCATCGAGCCAATCGAGTTTCCTGTCGCGCTCGCCGTTGGAGAACATCTCGCCGAGCCGTGATCGCGAATGGTCTCGTAGGGTGTAGGCTAGTGTGGAGATGTAGGAGGTCAGTGCCAGGAGGACGAACCCGAGGGCAATTATCAACTCAGTTTCCCGAAACCGGCCGAGGGTCGCGCGTCCGAGCCGACTCGGACACCAACCGTCGAGGGTTGACTAGGTATCGTATCGTCATTGGCCGTCGCTTGGCAAGCGGTCGCCAGTTTGAGGCCGTGAAGCCGATCGGCGGCCCAGCAGCTCTAACATCTTGCTGTGTAATAGATTACAGTCTTGGTTGGCGTCAATCTCGCCCAGAAGCTGGGTTTGGCGAACGGCAAATGCTGCCGGTCGGTCGAGGTTGGCCACCGAGCGGCCAGCGTTGGTGAGCAGCATGGTCTGCAACGCGTCGAGGCCGCAGCGCTCCGTAGCCGACGTCGGCACTACCATGGCCCGCCAATTGGTCGGCAGGGCCGCGCGCACTCCGTCGCACGACGCCCGGTCGCACTTGTTCAGCACAACGCACGCCGGTTCTGGACCGGCCCACGCGGCCACGAAGCCCGCCAAGACACCGGAATCCGCCTCACTCGCGTCCAGCACGACAACCGCCGCATCGGCTTGCCCGAGCAGCTCACGCGTACGCCGCGCGCCGGCCGCCTCCAACGCGTCGACGCCCTCGCGCAGCCCCGCCGTGTCCACCCATGTCACTGGGAAGCCGTCGGCCTCCACGGAAATCTCGATCCAGTCGCGTGTCGTGCCCGGCGTGGGCGCTACCAAGCTCACCGCCCGATCGGCAAGCGCGTTGACCAACGTGCTCTTGCCGGCGTTCGGCGGCCCGGCCAGAACGACGCGCAACGGACTCCTGAACCAGTCCACGATCCGGACCCGCGCGGCCAGCTCTCGGCAGACCCGGTGAATCGTGGCCGTCGAGTTGCACTCGAGGAGTGCGGCACCAGCAGTGCGCACCGAGGCGACTTGGTCCAACAGCCAACGCGCGCCGCGCAGGGTCAACATTCGTGGCAACAGCTCCCAGGCGTCCGCTTCCAGCGCGTCCTCGGAGTCCCACGGCAAGCTGGTCGCGGCGCGCAGACCAACGGCGCGCAGCAGTTCGCAGCAGCGCTCCGCGAGCCACGGGTTGCCGTGCAGATGCAACCGCACATCGCAAGTCGGCGGGTCGGCGTGTACGGACACGAGTATGTCATCGAGCGCGGCTCCCTGTTCGTCGAGCAACGCCGCCCGGCGGACTTGCCCGGCCCGCCACTCGTCCCACGAATGTGCCATTCGCACGTGCCCAGTCATGAATTCAGCGGTCAGCGGACCGTGGGCACGGACAACGGCGATGGCCGCCGGGCCCGGACCGGTGAGCAGTTGGTACTCCCCCGCCGCTCGTTCACGGGCCGCCGCATTCACACTTTGCCCGTAGCCTTGCGGTAGGCCAAAGCGATGCCCATCAGGCACAAATCTGGGACAACCGCATCGACATAGTCGGCCAGCTTGGCAATTAACGGTGCATTGCCGCCCGTGATGATCAACCGCGGCCATTCGCGCAGCTCGACGGCATAGCGCTCGACGATCTCCCGCAGCGCGCCCACAGCGCCGAAGACCACCCCATTGACTATCGCGTCGTGCGTGTTGCGCCCGAATGCGTGGTTGGGCTGGCGGGCCGCCACGCGCGGCAACTGGGCCGTGTTGTCATGCAGAGCATCGCAGGAGGATTGCAGCCCCGGCAGAATCGCTCCGCCCAGGAAACTCCCCTCGGACGAAACGCAATCGACCGTGATCGCCGTGCCGAATGAGGCCACGGCGCACGCGGCCTGGAAACGCTCGTAGGCGGCCGCCGCCGCACACACACGATCGACGCCCACTTCGCCGGGACTGTCGATCTCCAGTTCCATTGGCAGTGGCAGATCGTCGCGCACGCGCAGAACATCGACATCGACGGTCTGCTCGGCCAGAGTCTGCATGCGGATCGCACTGTCGGAACAAACGCTGCCGATCACGACGGCGCGGCGATCGCCCTTCATCGCCGACCAGGTCTCCTCGAACGCGGCTTGCCACGTATCGGGCTCGTGTGTGGCGACCTGGCGGACATCGTGCAACCCGTCGCCATCCCAGATCGCCAGGGCGGTGCGCGTGTTGCCGATGTCGATGACCAACAAGGCGTCCGTGACGGGTAGTATGTTCATGGTCGGCGACTCCGAATCACGCGGGAGAATCTCCAGCCAGGCGGGCCGGATCGGCGAGCAGGCCTATGTACCCTGACCATCATCGTCGGGCACGCTCGGGTCCAGATCGAGCAACTCCGGCGGCTCGTCTACCTCCGATTCGCGCGCCTGTTGCACCGCCGTCCACATCTTCTCGACCAGCTCGCGCAGGCCGGTTCCCACCACGCCGGAAATGCCCAATATTGGTTGGTCAAGCTCGCCGCGCAGGCTATCGAGCGACTCGTCGGCGTTGGTCAGGTCGAGCTTGCTGCCGACGATAATCTCGCGGCGCCGGCCGAGGGCCGGGCTGTACTTCTCCAATTCCTCGCGGATCATGTGGTAGGCCTCGGCGGGTGACGGCGCACCATCGGGCGGGCACAGATCGAGCATGTGGACGATGACGCGCGTGCGCTCGAGATGGCGCAGAAACATGTGACCCAACCCCACGCCCTGGTGGGCGCCCTCGATGAGCCCGGGGAGATCCGCCAGCACCAGACGCCGGAAGCCGGGCAATTCCGTGATGCCGAGGTGTGGGGCTTTGGTCGTGAATGGATAGGCGGCGATTTTCGGCCTGGCTTGTGTCAGTCGTGAAAGCAGCGTGCTCTTTCCGGCGTTGGGCAAACCGACGAAGCCGACGTCGGCGATCAGCTTCAGCTCCAGCCGCAGCGTGCGTTCCTGGCCGGGCAGCCCGGGCTCGTATTCTCGCGGCACTTGGTTGGTGGAACGGGCAAACCGCGTGTTGCCGCGACCGTGCTTCCCGCCGGGGGCCACGCAGACGCGCTCGCCGTCCTCGACGAAGTCCTTGAGCAACAGGCCACTCTCGGCGTCGTATACGAGCGTACCGGTAGGCAGGAGTACGAGCAGGTCTTTTCCCCCGCGGCCGGTACAGTTGGCTCCCGATCCGGGACGGCCGTTCTCGGCGTGGTAGTGGTAACGTCCGGAGAGATCGAGCAGTGTATCGATGCCGGTCTGGGCCACAAGGTAGACCGACCCGCCGTCGCCGCCGTCGCCGCCATCGGGGCCGCCCTTGGGTACGAACTTTTCGCGCCGGAAGCTCACGCAGCCATCGCCGCCCTTGCCGCCGCGCACATGGATCGAGGCTTCGTCAATGAATAGGCGGGTTGTTCCAGAAGCTTGCCGCATGGTGTCGAACTGCACTGTAGGCGGTCCGTGCTGTCAAGGCTGCCGGCGGATTTCGTGCTATCGGACGCCACGCAATTCACGATCGCGAGCCGGAAGGAGGTTGATCCCGCGGGCAGTTTGCGTTCGAATAGCGCCCAAGCGGTCGGCACTTCGCTGGTCACGGAGGTTTGACGGATGGGTGGTATGCCACGGCGCATTCTGGTGGCGGATGACGAGCCACTGAAGCGGATCACACTTCAGATCGAGTTGAGTGAGCACGGCTACGAGGTCTACGAGGCCGCCGACGCCGAAACCGCGCGGCGCATCTTCGACGCCCGGCCCATCGACGCGGTCGTGACCGACGTGCGCATGCCCGGTGCCAGCGGCATCGACCTGTTGACCCACGTCAAGCAGATGCGGCCCGAGGTTGAAGTGATCCTGATGACGGCCTACGCGACGGTGGAGACCGCCGTCCTGGCCATCAAGCGCGGGGCCTACGACTACATTACCAAGCCCTTTACGACCCAGCACCTGCTCGAGAAACTCGACCGCCTTTTCGCCGGCCGCGCCGCCCCCGGGACAGCCGACGGCGTCGAGCAACTGGGGCGGCTGGTCGCCCGCGGCCAAGCCATGAAACGCCTGTTTGCACAAATCCGCGACGTTTCCCCGACCGATCGTACCATCCTGTTGCGTGGCGAAAGCGGTACCGGTAAGGAACTCTTCGCCGAGGCCATTCACGAGCACAGCTCGCGCGCCAAACAACCGTTCGTGCGTTTCAGTTGCGCTGCGCTGCAGCCATCCGTGCTGGAGAGCGAGCTATTCGGACACGAAGAGGGAGCTTTCACCGGGGCCATACGTCAGAAGCCCGGACGATTTGAGCTGGCCGACGGCGGGACCATGCTGCTGGACGAGGTCGACGACATCCCCACCGACCTGCAGGTCAAAATGCTGCGGGTCGTCGAACAACAGGAATTCGAGCGCGTCGGCGGCGAGCAGCCCGTACACGTCAACGTGCGGCTGGTCTGCGCCACCAAATGCGACTTGTTGGATCTGGTCAAGCAGGGACGCTTCCGAGAGGATCTCTACTATCGCCTCAACGTCATCAACCTGACCATCCCGCCGCTGCGCGAACGGCAGGACGACATCCCCGTATTGGCACAACACTTCGTGCGAAAACACGCCACCGTTGTCCGTGCCGCGCAGAACGTGAGCAACTCCGGGGGCGCCGACGAGGTCACAATCAGCGCCCACGCCATGGACGAGTTGATGCGACACGACTGGCCTGGGAACGTACGCGAGCTCGAACACGTGCTCGAACGAGCACTGGCGTTTTGCCGCGGCGACGAAATCCTGCCCGAGCACGTCTTGCCGTTGGGTGCGGGCGCCACCGCGAATGCCACTTTGCCGGCACTCGACCTGGGCGACGGCGGCCGGATGAGCCTCAACGAAACCGTGGCCGACATAGAGCGGCGGATGATCCTGTTATCCCTCCGTCAGTGCGACAACAACCAGGCCCGCGCAGCACAAAACCTCGGCGTCCCCCGCACAACCCTACGCGACAGAATGGCCAAGTACGGCATCCCCGGCGGCTAACGGCCACGCTGCGCCAAGCGGCGAAATCCAGCACCAATCGGAATACGCGCTGGCCCGGCGCTACTCGCGCGCCAGATTCCGGTTCCACGCCGGAATCTCGACCACCAGCGGCTGCGCACCATTGGGCACACAGCGACATGCCAGACGCGAGGCACTGGTCAGGCCATAGGCCTCATCGAGCTGGTCTTCCTCTTCGTCGGAGGATTCATTGCAGCTCTCGAAGCCCTCGCGGACGACCACGTGGCAAGTAGCGCACGCGCACACCCCGCCGCAGGCATGGTCCAGTTCGACACCGTGTCCCAGGGCGATGTCCAGCAGCGAGCCGGGCTCGCCGTGGCTGCCATACGGAATCTTCTCCGGATCGACCTCGACAACGTGCTCCGCTTGCTGCTCGTCGATGAATTTGATGGTGTATTTCCGCGTCGGGAGCGCGGCCGCGCCATCGCCCGTGTGTGGATTCTGATTGGCCATGCGTTTGTTCCTCAGGAATCGTCCGTTTGGGCCTCCTCGACCAGGGCCGCGCGGATGCCCAACTCAGCCAGCCGCAACGTGCCGCGGCCGAATGAGGTCAGTTGGCGATGCAACTCGTCGAGGTCGGATGTGCTGCCGGCCAGGGCCCGCAACGTCGCCATGTCGTCTGTTATGTGCTTCCGCGCGTCGTCATCGAGCAGGTGCCCGACCTTGGCCAGCATTTGCTCCGTCTTGCGCGTATCAAAATCGATCTGGTTGACCAGATCCAACCGGCGGTGCGCGTCTATGTCGGACTGCGCGAACTCGATGCTCTCATGTGCAATACGCTCCACCTCGTCGCGGGTCAGACCGTGATTGGGGATGATCTGTATGCTCGACTGGCTTCCGCTGCGCTGCTCGGTGGCCGCGACCTTGAGTATCCCGTTCGCGTCGATCAGAAACTCCACCTCGACCTTGGGCATGCCGGCCGGCATCGGCGGAATCCCACCCAGCTCAAACTCCGCCAGCGAACGGCAGTCGGCCGCCATCTCACGCTCGCCCTGCAGCACATTGAGCTTGATCTTGCTCTGACCGTCGACAAACGTCGTGAACATCTCCGTCGCCCGACAGGGCACCGTCGTGTTACGCATGATGAGCTTGCCCATCGCACCGCCCATCGTCTCGATCCCCAACGACAACGGCGTCACGTCCAAGAGCAGCATGTCGGCCCGCTTGCCGCTCAGAATCGCCGCCTGGATCGCCGCCCCGCACGCCACAACCTCGTCAGGGTTCAGGGCTGTGTAAGGCGCGCGGCCGAAGAACTCGCCCACACTCCGACGAACCATCGGCATACGTGTCGAGCCGCCCACCACGATCGCCTGATCGATATCATCGATTGTCAGGTTGGCGTCACGCAGAGCCCGCCCGCAGTGTGCCAGCGTCCGCTCGACCAACTCCGCCGCTAGCTGCTCGTATTCCCCACGCGTGATCGAGCGGTGATACACGCGGTCGCCGCCCAGGTCGAGCTCGATCTCGGCCTGCTCATGCTCACCTAGACGAATCTTCACCGCCTCGGCCAGCGTGCGCAGCGCCTGCCGCGTGCCAGCGGCGCGAATCGACACGCCGAAGGCCTCTTCAACCTCCGCGGTCACCAGTTTGATGATCACGCGGTCAAAGTCATCGCCGCCCAGGCGCGTATCGCCGGCCGTGCTGAGCACCTGGAAAACGCCGTTCTCCAGCCGCAGGATTGAAACATCGAAGGTTCCGCCGCCCAGGTCATAGACCGCTACGGTCTGCCCGTCGACGGCTTTCTCGGCCGAGAACTCCGACGTCGGGCAGGTTGCCATCGGGAGTGAAATCGGTCCGGGCGAGTTGCTCGGCGCGGTGGGTTTTTCAGTTGCCGGCCGAGCGCCGATGCCATAAGCCAGGGCGGCCGCGGTCGGTTCATTGACTATGCGAACAACCTCCAGGCCGGCGGCTCGGCCGGCATCGCGCGTTGCCTGCCGCTGGGCATCGTCAAAATACGCCGGCACCGTCACAACCGCCCTGGGCGTCGGACGCCCGAGGTACTTTTCCGCCCGTTCGCGCAAAGTCCGCAGAATCACCGACGAGATTTCCTCCGGCGAGTAACGCCGACCGTTGATCTCGACTTGCACGGTGTCACGCGGTCCGCCCGCCACGGCATACGTCAGAAACGGTAATTCGCCCTCGATGTCGCTCAGCCCCTTGCCGATCAGACGCTTGACCGAGTACACGGTGGACCGTGCGTTCTCGACCGCGTGGTCGCGTGCCGCCCAGCCTGTTGTGATATGCGGCTGCCCGCCATCCGGCGCCGACTCCACGCAGATGACCGATGGCAGCCGCCCATCACCGTTCTCATCGGGGATGATGTGTGGACCGCTCTCGTCCGCGTAGGCCACCAGCGAGAAAGTCGTACCCAGGTCGATGCCGAGGATGATTTCGTCACTACTCATCAAGGTCTAGAGCTCCACCCGCAACTTCTCGAAGTACTTGACGGTATTCAGAGCGGCCCGCAGGCGAGCAAGATGATCGTCGTCACCCGGCAAGCCACGCGCCAAGTCGGACACTTCCGCCATCGCCGCCGAGTGACGCTCACGCACCTTGGCGCCGCACACCTCTAGTCCGGCTGCGTCGTGCTCGCTCTGGGCCTCGGCGATCTCCTCACGCAGCATGAACGCGCTGGTTAGCACCTCGCGCGGAACGCTATTGTCCTCGCTCGCCGACTGCCCGCCGCCGAGTTCCAGCAGATATTCAGCCCGCAGAATCGGATCGGAGAGCACCCGGTAGGCCTCGTTAAGCTGGGCGCTGAGGCGCAGGCTCATGCCGGAATCACCGCCGTCGTGGTGATCAGGATGTACCCCGCGTGATACTTGCAGATACTTCCGCCGCAACGAAGCCGCGTCGATATCGAATGCCGGCTCGAAACCCAACAGCTCGAAGTAACTCAGCCCATCGGCCGGCTGCAAGCTGCGACACGAGTCGCAGAACAGCGGCGAGTTCATCGGCCGGCTGCACGCCGTACACTTGGCCGGAGCGGCTCGGCGTTTCTTGTCCGACTGCTGGGGCATGGTCAATCTTCCGTCGGCCGCTTGATCAGGCGGAGTAGCTCGAGCCGCAGCCACACTGCTGCTTGGCGTTGGGATTGTTGAACGTGAAGCCCCGGCCGGTCATTCCATCTTGAAAGTCGACCTCAGTGCCGGCCATATTGCCGACCATGTAGCTCTTCAGATCGCAGACTATGATGACCTTATGCGACTCGAAGACCTCATCCGTTTCGGCCACCGGGGCGCTGTTCTCATCCCGCAGATCGAGCACATATGTCAGGCCGCTGCACCCTCCGCCCTTAACGCCCACGAACAGATAGTTGCTCTCGGGGTTCTCAGCCTTGCTCATGTACTCGCGCACTTGCCGTGCCGCGAGTTCTGTCAGCCGAATGCCGTCGCTCTCGGTCGCCGCTCGGGCACGAGCTCGCGCGCCAAGCTGCTGCTCCACACTCGTTTGTTCAGTCGGCTCTCCGGCCGGCGTCTGGTCAGCGTTTACACTCATGGCCCTGTTTCTCCATACCGCTCGCGCCACGCTTGGACTTCAGATCGGCAACGGCCGCCCGAATCGCATCCTCGGCCAGCACGCTACAGTGAATCTTCACCGGCGGCAGCGACAGTTCGTTGACTATGTCCGTATTCTTGATCTTGAGCGCCTCGTCCACCTTGCGACCCTTGATCCACTCGGTCGCGAGCGAGCTGGAGGCGATCGCCGAGCCGCACCCAAACGTCTTGAACTTGGCGTCCACTATGTTGTCGTTCTCATCGACCTTGATCTGGAGCTTCATCACGTCGCCGCACTCCGGCGCGCCGACTATCCCCGTGCCGACGTTCTGGTCGGCCCGGTCGAGCGAGCCCACGTTGCGCGGACGCTCGAAATGATCGATGAGTTCACTACTATATGCCATCTGGCTAACTCCTCGAACTACTCACCACAGACCTCTGACGCCGGCGGCACTCCTCACGCCTTCGCCCAGTCCACAGTACTGATATCGATGCCTTCTTGGGCCATCTCGTACAGCGGGCTCATCGCCCGCAACCTCTCCACCGTCGAGACCACACTCTCGATCGTGTAGTCGATCTCGTCCTGGGAATTGAACCGGCCCACCGAGAAGCGGATACTGCAATGCGCCAGATCGTCACCCACGCCCAACGCTCGTAGCACATAGCTGGGCTCGAGCGACGCACTTGTACAAGCCGATCCGCTTGATACCGCGATGTCCTTCATCCCCATCATCACACTTTCGCCCTCGGCGAATGCAAACGACAGGTTCAGGCACCCCGGCGTACGGTTCTCCGGATGCCCGTTCAACTCAACGTGATCCAGGCGCGACATGATCCCCGCCTGCAATCGATCACGCAGCCCGGCCACGCGCTCATGTTCCGTCTCCATGCTGGCCCGGCACAATTCCGCCGCCCGCCCCAGCCCGACGATTGCCGGTACATTCAACGTACCCGATCGCATCCCGCGCTCATGCCCACCGCCATGCAGCACCGGTTCGCAACGCACTCGCGGACGCCTGCGCCGCACGTACAATGCCCCAACGCCCTTGGGGCCGTAAATCTTGTGCCCACTCAGCGACAGCAAGTCAATCCCCATCTCATCCACATCGATCGGCAGACGGCCATACGTTTGACAGCAGTCGGTGTGGAAGAAGACACCTCGTTCCTTGCACAACCGGCCGATTGCCCCGATCGGCTGTACCGTCCCGATCTCATTGTTGCCATGCATGATCGAGACCAGGGTCGTATCCTCGCAAATCGCCTCCGCGACCTGCTCCGGGCTCACCGTGCCACACCGGTCCGGCGTCAGAAACGTAATCCGAAAACCGTGCTTCTTGAGGTAATAGCACGGGTCGATCACCGCCTTGTGCTCGGTAGCCTGCGTGATGATGTGCTTGCCACGGTCGGCGTACATCTCCGCCACGCCCTTGATCGCGATGTTGTTGCTCTCGGTCGCCCCACTCGTGAAGATCATGTCGCGCGGACCCGCGCCAATCAGCTCGGCAACCTGGCCGCGCGCACTCTGCACACCTTCCTCGGCCTCATGGCCAAAAGAGTGGGTGCGCGACGCCGCGTTACCGAATTTCTCGCGAAAATACGGCAGCATGGCATCCAAGACCGCCGGATCCACCGGCGTCGTCGCGTTGTTGTCCAGATACACGCTCATTTTGTAACCGCTTTCAATCCCGCGCCTTCGGGTTCGTGGAATGCCAGATCAGCAATCGTAACTTCCGCGAGAAACACCTTCAGCCGATGGTGCAGTTTGACAAGAGGCAGGCGAACCGAACACGTCGGCGTCAGGTCGCACTTGCGCCCGTCCGGAGACGGGTTTGTGCAGCGCGTCAGATGAACCGGCCCCTCAATCGCCCCGATCAACGCCGCCAGAGTGACATCCTCGGGTTTCCGCGCCAACACGTATCCGCCACGGGCGCCACGCACCGAGTTGACCAAACCCTCCTGGTTCAGTCGCTTCAGAACGTTCATCAGCAGCCGCAACGGCACGCCATGCTGCTCCGCGATGTCACGAGCACTGACCACCTTCCCGCCGACCCGCGCCAAATGGCACACGGCGATCAGGCCATATTCAACTTTTCGGGTCAGCGTCAACATAAGCTCTCCGGTTTCATCCAACTGAATATAGCATTCCTGCGGTACTATTTCAAGTGGCCAAGATAAGCGTCCTATAAAAACAGCCCCCACATCGCAATCGGCTAGCGATTCACCGCCGCACTCACCCGCCGCCCGATCGCCAAGACGATCACCAGCAGAACCACAGCCCCCAGAAGCAAGCTCGTCCACGGCGACACGTGGGCGTAGTGACACAGCACGTCTCCGCAGACCATCGATACCAACGCTACTGTCAACGCGTACGGCATCTGCGTCCAGACGTGGCTCTCCAGCGAGCATTCGCTGGCCATCGACGACAGCACCGTAGTGTCACTGATCGGTGAACAATGATCGCCGAACACCGCTCCCGACAGCACCGCGCCCGCCGCCGCATAGAACAGCGGCGCCGCCTGCTGGGCCGGCACATCGCTCAACAGCCCCGCTGCGATTGTGACCACGGCGGGACACAGAATCGCCATCGTCCCCCACGAGG
>CAZUCH010000020.1:0-16288 GCA_964619045.1 uncultured Planctomycetales bacterium
ATGCGGCCCACACAGGCGGCGTAATCCACCGCGATCTCAAGCCGGGCAACGTGCTGCTGAATCTCGGTGACCGGCCGCTCGATGAGCTGGCCGCCGAGGACGTGAAGATCAGTGACTTCGGCATGGGAATCGGCGACCCGGACACGCTGCGATCGATGATCATGCAGTCGGCGTCGATCGAGCGTGATGCGGAAAGCGCCACGATTGCGGGGACGCTGGCGTACATGGCGCCCGAGGTTCGCGACGGCGAGCCGCCGTCGCCGCAGTGCGACCTGTATGCGATCGGGGTGATCTTGTTCGAGCTTCTGACCGGTGAGCGGCCGGCGGGGGCCGAGTTGCCGACTACGTTGCGTGCCGACGCGCCCGCGGCGCTCGATGAGGTTTTCCGTCGCTTGTACGCGCGTAAGGGGGGGCGGTATGAGAGTGCGGAGGCCGTCCTGGACGACTTGGATGCCCGGATGTCGCCGTCGGCGCCCCCCATTCCGCCGCTGCCGACGTTGGTGTCCGGGCAGCGGGGGTTGGCTACGTGTCCGGGCTGTAAGCGGCCACTCAAGGACGACGAGCAGTTCTGCACGCAATGCGGGATGCAACTGGTCGATACTGTGCGGCAATGCAGTCAGTGCGGCGGGTACGCCGGCCCACATGATCGTTTCTGTATCTTCTGCGGTGCGACGCTTGCGTCGCCTGGGGAGTAAGGCACCGTGTTCGTGGCAGAGGCTACCATTTTTTGGATCGTCATTCTCCTGGCGGTCGGGTTCGTCGGCTTCCTTGTCGCCGTGCCCGTGATCTTGGGTAAGCTGCTGGGGAAAGTGTTCCGGACGATCTTCGGTCGACGCCGATCGCGGGATTCAGGATCGAGCAATGGATCCTGGCTGGCGCCCCGGGCCTGCGGGAACCCGGCGTGCGGCTATCTGAACCGCGCCGACGCGCGTTATTGTGCCCGTTGCGGCGCCGCAACCGGGCGTGACATGGATACTACTCGTCATGGATGAACGCAGTCGCCATCGGCATTTCGAGGATCAATTCCTGAAGCAGATCCGCGCGCGGGCTCAGGCACTCTTGCGGCGACCGCTGCCGGCCGACCAGTTTACGGTCGAGCAGATGCCGGACGGGATCGACGCGGTACGGGCCACGCTGACGCGCCTGGAGGAGTACGATCGGAGCCTGCTGGAAGAGCTGCCGGGGACGCGAACCGTGCAGATGTGCTTCCGCCGGCGAGTGTTCGGACCGCTGACCAAGCTCGTAGCGCGGCTACGGGCTCAGGTACTGGCGCCGATCGAGCCGTTGGTGGCCAACCAGCCGCCGGGGCCGGTCGGGCGTGAGGAAGTGCTCGACGCTCTGGCCCGTTATGATCTGCTGCCGCACCGGCAACGTCCCACTGCGGCGGTTTTTGCCAGCGCCACCGGATTTACGCCCGAAGCGGCCGCACTGGCGAGTGACAGCACGAATCCGACGTTGATTCTGCTGGGCGGGCGTGAGGGTGGCGGCTGGGATATCAACATGCCCGAGAGCCTGCGGCGTGGGCCGTGGGCCAAACTGTTTGAGCTCGAGTCTCAGGACGAACGGCTGAAGCGTTTGCTGTATCATCTGGACAAGAACGTCGGGCAGCTCGAGTCGCGCGGCATGTCGGTGCCGGAGTTGGCTGAGCAGCTTGGATTACCGCGTGAGCAGGTCGCGGACTTGGTACACCAGGCCTGTCGCAACGATTCGCGGATGATGACCGTCGTACATGAGGGCACAGTGCATCTGTGCCGCAGCCCACTGGCTGAAGAGAGCAACACGATGAGTTTGCGAAGCTGGATTCGGAAGCTGCTGAGGTTGAAACCCACGGTCGGCGAGCAAGTGCGCGAGATGACCGCCCAACGCGTGCGGCTCGAACAGCAGCGGCACGAGGTCGATCAGCACATGCAGTCGCTGGAGACGGACGAGCGGGCCGCCTTCGAGCAGGGTCGCGACGCCCAGAGCAGCGTTGACAAGAAACAGGCCGCCGGTCGGCTGATGCGCATTCGCCGCGACCTGCGCCGTTGCCGAGCCAAGGCGGACATGTTCACTCAGCAGATTGACATACTCGGCACGCATGTTCACCACTTGGCGCTCGAGGAACAGGGCAAGCGGGTGTCGCTGCCCAAGGCCGAAGAGCTGACCAAGGAAGCGGCCGAGGCCGAGCAGATGATGACCGAGCTGTCGGTCAACGCCGACCTGGCGGCCAGTATCGAGGTTGGGGCGCAGTCGCCGATGATGGCCGAGGAAGAGGCGGCGATCATGGCTGAGTTCGCGCAGGCCGCCGAGACGCCCTCCTCCACCCCGGCTAAGACTGCTGAACCCGAATCGTCGGCGGGGCGGTCGGCGCTGCGCCAGCCGGCGGCGTCAGAGGCTGCGCCGCCCGAGCCGCCGAGTGATGATGACGAGCGCCGGGCGCGACCAGAGATCGGGTAGATGCCGTCGTGCGCCGTGGCACACAGGCTACGAACAGAACATGACGCCAAGTGGATGATGCGATGAACTTCTTTCAGTGGTTGACGACCAAACGCAAGACGCTGGCAACGATGTCGGCGGCCGAGCTGCGAGCCCAGGAGATGATGCTGGAAAGCGAGCGCAACCGCATGACGTCCAAGGTGCGCGGCCTCGCGGACAAGAAGCAAAAGCTCGTCGAGCAGGGCTCGAAGGAGAAGACGCCCGAGATGCGGCGTACGATCGCCCAGCAGTTCGAGCTCTTGCACACCGAGCAGATGATGGTGTCGCGACACTTGAACATCCGCAGCAAGGAGATGCTCACGGTGTCTCGGCTGCGAATGTTGCGAGAGAACGCCGGCGGGGCGCGCCTGGGGGACACGGGGCGTGTGACGATTCGCGAGGCCGATCTCTCGACGATAGCTCGGTTGATCGAGAACGACCAGATATCCACCGAGATGTACATGGACCGGCTGAACCAGATTCTCGAGCTGGGTCACGAGGCCGACCAGGCCGCCGCGGGTCTCTCCCCGGCGGGCGAAGAGCTGATGAAGATCTGGGACGACATGGACCACGGGCTCATCGCGGACGTCGGCGAAGCGTTCGACGAGGCCGAGAAGCGCGTGCGCGAACGGCAAGCAGCGGAAGAGTGACGAGGTAGCGATGGGTCTATTCAAGTCGAAAGAAGAGCGGCGGATTGAGCGCGACATGAAGATTCGCCAGGGGATTCGGCGGATTGAGAAGTCGATCTCGGAGCAGAACAAGTTCAGCGACGAGTTCGTCAAGAACGCGCGCAGCGCCAAGCAGATCGGCGACATGCAGTCGTATAAGTTCATCCGCAACTCGCTCAAGAAGACCGCCACGATCAAGAAGCTGCTCGAACGCCAATTGTTGGCGGTCAAGAATGCGCTGCTGATCAAGCGTCAGGCCGAGGCTTCGGCCGACTTCGCCTCCGCGATGAAGACGATGGCGGGCGAAGTCAGCCGGATGTACGGCGAAACCGACCTGGTGAAGACGCAGATGGAGTGGGAGAAGGCGATGATGCAATCGCAGACGATGGAAGAGCGGATGGCGATGTTCCTGGACGGAATGGAGGATGGGGCCGCCATGGATGTTTCCCAGGCTTCCGAGGCGATCACGGACGAGGAAATCGACCGGATGATCGCAGCCGAGGAGCAGGTCGAAGACGCCCGCGAGGGCCAGCAAATGAGCGCCCTGCGAGCCGAGCTGAACGAACTGAAGGGCGAGGAGAAGGGCAAGGAGTCGAAGTGATGGAGGCGGAATCCCGAATCGCCCCGGAGCGGATCGACGAGGTCGTCCGCCGGCTGGTGGATGCCCTGTCGCCGCAACGCGTCATTTTGTTCGGCTCGCAGGTCTACGGAAACCCGTCGCCCGACAGCGATTTGGATGTCCTGGTAATCGTCGGGGATAAGGATCCCGACCGTTTCGAGCTCAACCGGAGGGGGTACGCGGCACTACACGGACTCGGGATCCCCGTCGAACTCCACTTCTGCCGCGCTGGCACATTTGAGAGATTCAGCCCGGTCGTCGGTAGTTTCTACCGTGATGTCAAAGCCCGAGGGAGGGTTGTGTATGCCGCCTAAGCTGGAACTCGCACGCGCCTGGCTGGTCAAGGCCGCCCACGATCTGGAGATGGCGGACCGCGCATTGGCAGAGCCGGCCTTCCCTGATATGGCCTCTTTCCACGCGCAGCAGGCCATCGAGAAAGCACTGAAGGCCGTGCTCGTGATTCGTGAGGTTGAGCCGCCTCGGACACACCTGCTCTCGGTGCTGCTGGATCAAATGGAACCGCTTGACGACCGCCTGGCGAATCTGCGAAATCAACTCAACTGGCTGACTGCGTTTGCCGTCGAAGCTCGCTACCCGAACGTCGAAGATGAGCCGAGCACAGCGCAAGCTCGAGAGGCGGTCTCAATCGCACGGCGAGGATTCGATGTTATTCTGGAGTCCATACCGCCCGGGGCGCGGCCCTGACCCATGCCAACATTGACCTGTCCACACTGCCGTGCCGATCTCCCCGCGGGCGCTGCGTTATCAGATTGCCCGGCGTGCGGCGGCAACATTGGATGGCTCGATCGGGACCACGACTTCGTGGTGAACAAGGTTGATTTGTGGCGCGTGGGACGCGGCCTTCGACAGGGCAACCCCGCCTTTCTTATCATCGTCGTGGGAGTCCTGTTCTTGCACTACGTTCCGCCCAAGCCTGGAGTCCCCAACAAGGTCACGGTGGCCGTCGCCGTGTTGGCTGCAATCTTGGTAGCTCACATAGCGCTCGCCAACGCATTTCACAACCTACTTGCCGGCTTTGCGGTCGATGGTAAGGCCGACTGGCGTCTGGTCGTGCTTGCGCTTCTTCCGGTTGTGAGCGGGTTCGTGATTGTGGTGGCGAACATCTGGGCCTGGCGCAGCTTCAGGCGCATTGGCCTGCCCTGGCATCCTCTAGGCTGGTCGGAACGTGAGTTGCGCAACGCCTTTGCGCGTTGTTTCTGCCGTCAATGCGGTTACAACCTAACTGGCAACATCTCCGGGCGCTGCCCCGAGTGTGGTACGCAAACGGGCCTTGGGATGGTCCCCAGCACTCCGCGAGTTGTGGATGAGGATTGCGGATGAGCCTGGAGGGTTCGCTGTGCGGACCTCCACAGATGTGATGGGCTGCCCAGCGGGCTATACGGAGAACTGAACGAGCATATGGCTACATTCGCCACATTCAAACGGCTGAAGGACAAGGGCGTCGCGGCGCTCAAGCAGGAAGACTACGTCGCCGCCAAGCCGTATCTCATTCAGGCCGCCGAGTGCATGATTGAACTGGCCGAGGAGAGCAAGGATCCCAAGCAGCGTGCCGAACAAGAGGCCTACGCGCGCGAACTGATCGACCTGGCCAAGGGTTGCGATCGGCGAACGCCGCACGGCGGGGGGAGTGGTTCGAGGGACCGCGCGCGGGACAGCGAGGATTCCGGGGCCAACGCGGAAGACTGGATCGTCAGGGAAAAGCCCGACATCACCTTCGACGACATCGCCGGCCTGGACGACGTGAAGGCGGAAATCTACCTCAAGATGATCTACCCCTTCCGCCGGCCTGAGTTGGCCCAACGCTACGGCATAAGTGTCGGCGGCGGCGTGCTGCTGTTTGGGCCACCGGGGACCGGTAAGACGATGTTCGCCAAGGCGATCGCGTCCGAGCTGGACGCCACGATGTTCGTGATCAGTCCGGCGCAGCTCATGAGCAAGTGGGTGGGCGAGGCCGAGCAGAACGTGCGCAAGCTCTTCGAGGCCGCCAAGAGCGAGGAGAAGGCCGTAATCTTCATGGACGAGGTAGAGGCGCTTGTGCCACGCCGGCGTGATTCCCAATCGTCGGTGATGACGCGCGTCGTGCCTCAGATTCTCCAGGAATTGGAGGGTTTTGACCGCTCCAACGACCGAGCGTTGATGTTCCTGGGGGCCACGAACGAACCCTGGAGCCTGGATCCGGCCATGATGCGGCCCGGGCGGCTGGATTCCAAGATTTACGTCCCCCTGCCCGACGCCGAAGCTCGTTTTCGGCTGTTCGAAATCTACCTGGGTAAGCGGCCGCTGGACGACGACGTTGATTTTTCCAAGTTGGTAGAGGCCACGGGGGGCTATAGCGGGGCTGATATCAAGGCCATCGCCCAGCGTTCGGCAAGTCGTCCGTTTTTAGAATCGATAAACGGGGCCGAACCGAGGAACATATGCATGGCGGATGTGCTCGCGGTGATCGAGCAGACGCCGCCGTCAGTTGGCGCCCGCGACTGTCGCAAGTACGACGAGTGGGCAACGACGCAGAGCTAGCAGGTTCGGGTCGTCGTGAGTATGGCTACCCAGCCTGCCGGCGGACCTGATTCAGCGGAGTTCGTGAATGAGTGACATTCTACAGCGCCTTTCCGATCCCGAGTTGGTCGCCATGCGCTGCACGGGCGACGGCTGGCCGCACGGCATGATGTCGCGGACCCTGATCCCCGACACGTGGGTGGCACTCGTAATCACGCCCGGCGGTCGTCGACGCATCGTGCCGGCGGGCGATGCACCGCGGCCCCAGAGCGAGGACACGCTGGTTCTCGTGCGAAATCGGCCGATACCAGTAGCGCTCGAAGTGACCGACCTGCCGGCCGGCGACGGGCACCCCGTCAGCGGACGAATCGAACTGATCGTGCGCTGCGCCGCGCGCGACGACGACCTCGCCGCACTGCGCACGACGCTGTTGGGCCACTCCGAGCTAACCATCGGCGGATTGACCACGGCAATCGAGCGCGCCGGCGGAGCAACGTTGCTGTCGGACTTCATTCGCTCCAACCCGGCCCACGAACTCGTGCATGACGACATCCGCCCCGCATTGCTGGAGCATCTGCGCGAAGCGTTGCGGCGTTTCCTCTTCTCGGCCGGGTTGACTCTCGAACGTATCGGCAAGGTCGAACTGGCCAGCACCAGCTTGGCACGGCACGACAAACTCCAGCGGACAACCGCGCGGCGTGTACAAGAGATCGAGGCCCGTGGCGTTGTCGAGCAAGCAGCCCTGACCGCGACCCAACGACGGCTCGGCAATCTGGGCGACATTCTGAGCAAGCTCAAAACCGCCGCTCAAGGCGACGGCGGCACACAATGGCACGAGCTGCTGCCCACGCTGACGCCCGGCGAACGCGGGCGGCTGCTCGCAAGTCTCTGGCGGCTTACGCCGGACCGCGTTACGGCCGAGTCCATCGTGGTGGTTGCCGGGTATGACTGCGTGTGGCTCGATCGACACCAGCCTGATCAGATCGTCCAGCGGATCACCTTGCCGGACGACTTGGGCGGCCTGCGGTCGGTAACGTTCTGCTCGGTTGACAACGCCCTACTCATCGGCGCGGCGCGCGGCGTTTGGCGACTGTCGGCACAGAGTGGCGACATCGCCGCCAAGTACCTTGTCCCGGGCGACCACGATTCGCGCACCGGTTTCAACGCGGCGGTCATCGGCGGGCAGCGCGTCTTGGCGACACACTCGCAACTGGGGGCCTGGACGTGGGCACTCGATGATCCGGACGACGCCCGGCCGCTGCTTCAGCCGGACGGCGGCGTGCCCAAGACGGTCCGGGCGGTGACGGTTGATGAAGCCGGCCGCATGTTGCTGGCGGCCGATAATCGCGTTCGTGCTTTCGACGCAGAGGGCGAGCCTCTGTGGCAAAGTGCGCCCGCGCCCGCCGCGATTCACTGCTTGGCGCCGCTGGAGAGCTACCTCTATGTCGGGACTTCGAGTGGCGTGCTGCTGCGCGGCGACCTGGATCAACCGGATGCGTGGGTCGAGGTTCATCGCGCGCCGGTCGCCATCGAGTCGATCGACGCCCGCCGCTGGGATGACTTGATCGAGTTGGTGATACCAGCCGGGAGACTGGGCGTGTGCGGCGTTTATTCGGGGGAGGGGATCGTGTCGCGTCTGCTCGAGGCACGTGTGTCGGTTCGGCGCGCGTGGGCCTGCGACGACCTGCTGCTTGGGCTGTCCGATCAGCGCGACCGGCTCATCGTGCACGGTGCCGACTCGCCGGTGCTCGACGTACCCGTCGCCCGCATTCTCGGACGCTCGATACAGGACGCGTGTCTGGTGACGCGGACGTTGACGGCGCAGTCCGTCGCTGGGCCCGCGGTCTGAGCCCCATATTGTCCCCGCTGACGCTCCACTGGCGCACGCTTTCTGTCAGCAATCGCCCACGCAGGTTTCAATTGACTTTGCCTCTGCCGCCGGTACGATGGTTGTGTTATCAGGGTAATTGGGAAAAAGCAGGCTAGGGGGCAGAGTTGGCTGCATGTTGGGCTCGCGTGCTCTCGGCGCGCCGGCGACGAAACGGACATCAGCCGACCCTCGACATACGGAGTGTCAGAAGCGGAGATCAAGACATGCGAAACCGACGTTCAGTTCTGGTTGGAATGGTGGTCCTCAGCGCCGTAATCTGCACGGCAACGGCCCAAATGGGCGCGGATCAGGCGCCCAACGCGCAGGGTGGCGAGCCCGTTGCCGAGAGTTTCGGCGTGGGCTGGCCCGCTGACTACGCCCCCGAGGCGATAATTCCAGTGCTGCCGTCGGAGCAACTCATCAAACGCGGCGATGTCGAGTTTCCGGGGCAGTTCCTGCCCGCGCTCGACGAATCAGCGCTACTGGCCGAGGACGAAGCCGAGATGAGTGCCGGCGGTCTCCCGCGTGCCGGCCTTACAAGAGCGCTCCCGGGTCCGGTCGCCGGCAAGTGGCACGACTTGCCTGATGGTGGTCGGCTGTGGACCGCGGCCGTGGTGACCGAAGGCGCGCTTGAGCTGCGTGTGCACTTCTCCGACATGGAGTTGCCCGCGGGAGCCAAGCTGTACGTCTATTCGCCGCAGGCCCCCGAAGATGCCGCCGGACCATACGCGGGCACCGGCCCGCACCGCAGCGGGCAGTTCTGGGGCGCCACGGTCGCCGGCGATACGGCCTACGTCGAGTACTTCACGCCCGACGCCGAAGCTACCGCGCCGCCTTTCCAGATGGACAAGGTCGGGCACATGTACCGCGCGGCGTGGGGGTCGCGTGACGGTCGTGACGAACCCCACCTGGACTGCATGCCGGACATCGTCTGCTATCCGGATTGGTTGGACGTCAGCTACGGCGTGGCGCGCATTCGCTGGGAAGAAGGCGGCAGTTGGCACTACTGCACCGGGCAGCTTCTCGCCAGTCAGAACAGCGACTTGACCCCCTACTTCCTGACCAGTGCTCACTGCGTCTGGGAGGACTACCAGGCGGAGGACATGGAGTTCCTCTGGTTCTACCAGATGGAGGAGTGCGGCGGCCCATGGACCCTTGGAACCGGTGCCAGCACGGGTGCCCTGTTGCTGGGGACGTCCGGATGGTCGGGCTACATCCAGTCCAACAACCCCGACTGGTCATTGCTGATGGTCCAGGGCACGCTCCCATCAAGCGTCTACTGGGTCGGCTGGACCAACGTCAGCCCCGACTCCGGCACGTGGTCGGTCGGCGTGCATCATCCCGATATCAGCGTCAAGCGCTATAGTCGCGCCGGGCGCTACTATCATTCCGGCTACCCCGCCTTCCACCAGATGCGCTGGGACGTCGCGGGCGGTGTCGGGCAAATCTACGAAGGCTCATCGGGGTCGGGAATCTACCGCGAAGACACGCAACAGCTCTTCGGCAACTGTAGCTGGGGCCCTGGCGAGAGCGGTTGCCTGCACCTATCCGTCGATGCCTACTACGGCAAGTTCTCTCTGTACTACAGCTCGATCTCCGGCATGCTTGCGGGCGGACCCGACGACGCGCTGGAGGACAACGACGACTGCGCCTCCGCGGTCGCGGTCGCCGCGGGCACTTACAGCCGTCGGGTCGTTAAGAGCACCGATGAAGACTGGTACAGCGTAACCATCGCCCACAATCAGGAGTTGACCGCCGCCATCTCGCACATCGCATCGCACGGACACGTCGATGCTGAGTTGTACGACGCATGCGGCGGCAACCTGGTAGCGACCAGCACGGGCTCGGGGGAAGACGAGCAACTGGTCTACGCCAATTTCGGCGCCAGCGCTGATTTCTACCTGCGCGTCTTCCTCTTCAACGACACGCGCAACGTCTACGACCTGGACATCGCTTTAGGGGAGGCCTGCCTCGAGCCGACCATCACGCTGCAGCCCGTCAACGGCGAGGTCTGTGAGGGTGGCAGCACGCAGTTCTCCGTCGCGACCGACATCCCGGCGCCCGCCTACCAGTGGCGTCGCGGTTCCAACCCGCTCGTGGACGACGGCCTGCACATCACCGGCGCCACGACTGATACGCTGACCATCGCCAACGTGGAGTTGACCGACGCCAGTAGCAGCTATAACTGCCTCGTGACCAACACTGACGGCGACTGCGACACGGTCTCGGACTATGTGTCGCTGACGGTCAATCCGCTTCCGCTGATTACCGCCGAGCCCGAAGATCAGGTCGTCAACCCCGGGTCAAACGTGTCGATGCCCGTCGTCGCCTCCGGCAGCGGTCTCACGTACCAGTGGTACAAGGACGGCGAGATGCTCTACAACGATGGGCATTTCTTCGGCGCGACCGCGCCGACACTGCTGATCCTCAGCGCGCAAATCTCGGACTCCGGCTACTACCACGTAATCATCACCAACGACTGCGGCCCCGTGCAGAGTCGCGATGCCCATCTGATCGTCGGTACGGCCGAGCCGCAGGCCTGCTGCTTCGACGACGGTACGTGCATGGACATCGACCCGCTTCAGTGTACCGGGCTGGGCGGTTGGCCCGGCTTCGAGCCCAACTGCCTGGGCGACGAGAATGTGAACGGCGTCGACGACGCCTGCGAGGAATGGCCCCCGTGGTGCCCGGGTGACATGGACTGCGACGGTGACGTCGATTTCGACGATATCGATCCGTTCGTCCTGGCACTGGGCGGCCCGGCTGGCTACTACGCCCAGTTCCCGAACTGCAACTGGCTGCACGCGGACTGCGACGGCACCGGCGACGTTGATTTCGACGACATCGATGCCTTCGTGGCGCTGATCGGCACGGATTGCCCGGCGCTGAAGTAAGACGACAGTTCCTCGCCAAGCACACGCCTATACACCCGTCCCGCAGCCCCTGCGGGACGGGGATTGGCCAGCGCGCCATCCGCTCCCCCGAACTATCGGATCGCCCCGTAACTCCGTAACTTGGGCTACCCCTGCAATTGTCCACAAACCCCAACCGGCGTACCACTTCATCACAAAGCAGTTACGGAATTCCGCAGGGAGGACTACATTCAACACGGGGTTCGGACGCCACACCAAACACGGCGCCGGCCGCTTCTGGGCGTCTGCGGCGGACTGCTATGCCGCCCGAGCTTCGGTCGGGAGCAGTTTGAGTACCTTGAGCCCCCAGACGAACAGGAAGCCGACGAAGCCCAGGACGCCGACGGCCTGGACCATCTCGACGAAGCTCACGGCATAGGTCGCCACCCCTTCCACGGCGTCCGAACCCAGGACTTCCCTGCCGGGGAACAGCTCCGGCGGATGCGTCAAGCCCGGGAGCACGATCACGTAACGCTCGCACCAGACCCCCACGAGCACCAGAGCGGACGCGTACACGACCCACGGCACCGACCGCCCGGTTCTGCGATTGAAGATGATCAGCAGTGGGGCAATCAGACCGCAGCAGACGAGTCCGCCCCAGAATAGCGCGCTGTGCCATCCGCCGAAGAGGTAGTAGTGGGCCGCCTCCCGCAATTCGACGACGTAGTAGCGGTAGGCGTTCTCCACAAACACGAAGTACACAACCACGACAAGGGTGACGGCCATGAGCTTCCCGAGCCAGAGCACGAGCGCGTCATCAAGGTGTCGCCCGGTGAGCTTGAACAGGGTGACAGTCAGCACGATGACCAGCGCGATGCCGGACGCCATCGCGGCCGCCACGAATGTGGCCGGCAGCATGGGCGACTCGTATAGCACGCGCGCCCCGAACCCGAAGATCGCCCCGGTTCCGCTATGCACGCAGAAGGCCCAGCCGAAGGCGAGGGTCGCCACGACGCGCGTCATACCCTCCTTCTCCTTGAACAGCGCCCACAGGAAGATCAGACAGATCACGATGTGCCCGAGATACAGTATCGGGTTGATGGAGAACATCGACTGTAGGTTGAAGTGGATGAACGGTTCGACGAACACTCTGTCCATGCGCCCCTGGTCGGTGAGGATCGACAGCAGGCCGGCGATGAGGAAAAGCATGGCGAGATAGACGGCCATGCGTATGAACGGCTTGTACTCACGTTTTCCGAACACGCCGTAGAGCCCCGCGACGACGAGACATCCCTCCGAGAAGCCGATGTAGTACACAGCCATGACGATTTGGAGGCCCCACGGAATCCGGTTGGTCATGCCGGTGATCCAAAGCCCCTTGACGCTGGCCAGCCAGGTGACGGCCACGCCCGCGAGGGCCATCGCCGCCAGTGTCGCCAGCGCCAGGCGATATCCGACCGAGCGCCCGGACAACTTCTCGTATGTGATCTCCATGCCACACCTCGCGAGTATGCGGTCATAAACCGATGTAATGCACCTTCGGCTCGGTGCCGAGATCGTCTCTGATGCGTTTCACAGAGTTGTCGGCGATGATCCGCGCAATCTCACTCTCCGGATCGTTCAGGTCGCCGACGGTGATTGCGTTTGCGCCGATCTTCCTGCATTTCACGACACAGGCCGGCTCTTGCCCCACGTCCAGTCGATGTGCGCAGAGCGTACAGGCCTCGGCAACGCCGTGCGTGCGCCGGGGGTAGCCCTTGTTCGGCCAGCCTTCACGCTCCTTGAAGTTGAAGTAGCGCGCGTTGTATGGACAGGCGACGACGCAGTACCGGCATCCGATGCAGCGGTGATAATCAACGATGACGATGCCGTCGGGACGCTTGTAGGTCGCCTGTACCGGGCAGACCTGGGCGCACGGGGGTTTGTCGCAGTGGTTGCACAGCATGATCACGGGCTTGCCCGGATCATCCTTGTTCCCCTTCTCTCGGACCGTGACTTTTCTGATCCAGTGGACATCCCAGCGCTTGTCGTCATGCCGAGCGACGTTGTTCTCGTCTTCACACGCCCGTACGCATTCCTCGCAGCCGTGCCGGCACTTGTTGATGTCGATGACCATGCCCATCTTCTTGGGCACGGCCCGGTCCTCGGGGGTGGATGCGGCCGTCTGTGTGGTCGTGAGGAGACGGACCGCGTAGGCGCAGGAAGCGCCGGCCAGGAGCAGACCGCCGCCGGCTTCCAGGAATTCGCGTCTGTTCATCGTTCACTCTCCTGCACTGGATCGTGATTGCCGGCTCTGATCGGCCGTCGCCGTCACGGATAATAGTGACAGCCCCAGCAAGTGGGATAGAGATTTACGGCGTCGTGGCAGTGATTGCAGAAGTCCTTTCTACTCGTGTGGCATTCGCGGCAGCGATTGAGGCCGATGAGGCCGATGGAGCCGCGTTTCCCGTGGCGCATCACGTCATCGCGAACCTGCGTCAGCAACTCCCAGTGATGATAGCGCATGTACATCGTGTCACGGACACAGCTTTCGTGCTGTGGATCGGGCATCTGCAATGACGCATGAACCGCGCTCGCGCCGCGCGGAACCACGCCCGCAACGAGGCTGTAGGCGATCGGGAATAGGATCACCACAATCGGGAGCGCCAGCAGACGCCGGCGGTTACTAACCGGTGGCGGTATGTCTGACATCGTCCTGTCCTTCCCGCGCATCGCTTCGACCATACCGCTCGACGAATACCAGGGCAGCCGTGCGGTAGATCATGTGCGCGAACTTGGAATACGGCAGGTACATGAGGAGCGCAAACACAAAGACCAGATGAACAAAGTACATCACGTGCCGGTGCGGCTCGAGACGCAGATAATGCAGCAGTTCGGTGCCGAACCCGGTGAGGACCGTGATGAGAATCTGGAGGATCAGCCCGTAGTCGAAGTATTTCCCGCCGCCGAATCGCTCGCGATCCCGGAGCCGATCGCGAATCATGAGCAGACACCCGGCGATGACCGCGAGCCCGCCGGCGTTTGCGATCATCTTCCATGGGTCGAAGAACGCGAATGGGTAGACGAAATCGCTCCGAATGAGCGGATTATACCGGGCGGTGAGCACCCAGATCGCGACGAGCGTCAGCGCGATGAAGCCGAAGAACACCAGCGAGTGCGTGAAGAACCGCGAGCTGGCCCGCGAGCACTGATCGAACTTCTCGTGCGTGATGACGTTCTTGGTCACCTTCCAGAGGCTCGGGAGCAGGTCGTTGCGCGGAGCGGCGATGCGCTCGGGCGCCGCGCCGGCCTTCAGATGGTTCCAGAAGCGCCTCACGCCGATCACCACCGCCAGCACCATGAGCAGGGTGAACAGCCCGAAGAACGAGTTGAGCATCCAGTGCGGGAAGTGGCTGGAGAAGGCGAAGACGATGGTCTCGCTGTCGACTCGGGCGAGCCCGAGGGCGTTTGAGACCGGGTCGCGCATGAGCAGCGCCGCGGTGAGCAGTGCGGCCGGGATACCCAGCAGGAGTGGAATACAGTGCGGCTGGTTCACCCAGCGCCCGAGCACCTGCGGGAACGCGTGCTGGCGGATACTCATCTGGCGGATCGAGCCGAGCATCTCGCCCGGCTTGGCGCCGCGCGGACAGCGCAGCGAGCAGTCATTGCACTGGTAGCACAGCCAGATGTCCGGGTCGGCCAGGAGTCGATCCTTCAGGCCCCAGTTGGCCCACATCATCTCCTTGCGCGGGAAGGGATGATCGTCCGGCGACACGTCACATACGCCGGAGCACGTACCGCACTGGAAACACTTTTTAAGTGTGTCGCCGCCCTGTCTGGTGAGGTCTTGAATGAAGTCCAGGTCCGGCTCGATACGAGCCGACCGGACTTTGCCGGGAGACGCAGCGGCGGTATACGAATTGCCCTGCGATGTGGTCTCCCGTCCGTCCTTGAGCGACTGCTCGGGAGCTTCCACTGTCATATGTCCTCCGACCGTCCCCCCCCTCCTGTCACATGCCCTTGAACGGGTTCATCCCGTACTTCTCAATGACCTCCATGAATTTGTCGAAGATTTGCGGAAGTCTGTAGTACTCGGAGATTTGGAGTTCATGGAGCTCGACTCGCTCGTTCTCCATCGCCATTTGTTGCAGTTTCTCGCGGATATTGTCGCTACGCGAAACGGCCAGCTCGCTTCCCTTGATGAAGTGGCACTGGTAGTCGTCGCCGTGCTTGCAGCCGATCAAGATCACGCCGTCGTAGCCGGCCGAGATGGCCTCGGTGACCCAGATGATGTTGAGCGAACCCATGCATCGCACCGGAATCACGCGCACGAACGGGCTGTACCTGAGCCGGTGCTGCCCGACGACATCAAGGGCCGGCATGGCGTCGTTCTCGCACAGCAGCGCCAGGATTCTCGGCTTCTCCTCGTCCTCGTCCGGCACCTCGATCGACTTGATCATCGATGCCACCATCTCCACCGAGAAGTCCTTGAAGGAGACGATGCGCTCTGGGCAGGCGCCCATGCAGACGCCGCATCGGCGGCATCGCGTCTCCCGAACCAGCGGCGTGCCCTTCTCGTCCTCATTGAGCACGCCGAACGGGCATTCTTCGGTGCAACGCTTGCACTGGGTGCAGCGCTGCAGGAGGAACTCGGGATAGGACGTATCGCCGGCACGCGGGTGGACAGCCTCTCCCCGCGCGGTCATCTCCATGCACTGTATGGCCTTGAGCGCGGCCCCGGCGCCGTCTTGGCGGCTGCCGAGGCCGTCCGTTGGCTGGCGGACGCACCCGGCTGGGTAGATGCCAGTGCGCCGACTTTCATACGGGAAGCAGATGAAGTGCGAATCCGGGAAGCCGTACTGCAGGCTCGGCAGGTCCGGCCCCTGGCGATAATTCAGGTTGAGTATCTCGGTTCCGCCGTGATGCTTGAGTTGCTCCACCTTCTCGGCCGCCGACTTGCGCTGCTCGTCCGACTCGCCCTTTTCGACAATGGCCTCCGCCTCCCGGAGGGCGCGAATCGCCTCGCCGTCGGCGGCGTTGGGGACCATGCCCGCCGCGAGGACAACCAGATCCGCCTTCACCTGAATCTGCTCGCCGAGCATCGTGTCGTTTGCAGTGATGACGAGCTGGCCGTCGCCGTCGCGCGTAATCTCGGCCACTTCGCCCTTGGTGAAGAATACGCCCGGATCCTCCTGGACGCGTCGATAGAAGTCCTCATATTGCCCCGGCGTGCGGATGAACTCGTAGAAGATGTAGGCCTTGGCACCGTCGTCCTGCTCGCGCAGATACATGGCTTGCTTGAGCGAGGTGAGGCAACAGATCGAGGAGC
>CAZUCH010000021.1:0-16132 GCA_964619045.1 uncultured Planctomycetales bacterium
CATACCCTTCCGAGAGTCCCTGGCGACCGGACGTGGTTTAACTCGCCGACCGCTGGCTGCTCCCTTGGGTTTCGGCCCTTCCAGGGTATGCCGGCGATAGCCTTACCCGGGGTTTCACCCGGATTCCTCCCGCGCGCTTCCCAAACCTCGACCTTGCGGCCGCTGCCTGTCGGCGCCCCGGAGTATCAATCAGCCATCGCTTGCCCCGATCCCCACCACCCGGCAAGCCGAGCGATTCGGACCGGACAACCCTCATAGGGTTTCCGCACCGTGTCGGTCCACAGCATTAGAACGAAGTGCTGCCCGGGCTATGAGTTCACCGCATGCCGCGCCGTACATTGCTGCCGACAGGCCGGCAATCCTTGGGCAGTCGAGCCTTCGCTCGCCCGTGGGTGCTTTGGAACCGTCCGAGGTGCCAAGCGTCTCGCGACCTCAGCGTCGCACCATAATAATTGCGCATGTTTCGCCTGCGGTCAAATGCATAACTTATTGACAGGCTGTCAATTACAACTTGCGCGACAGGCGAGATCAGTAACCACTTATGGCCCCATAACTAGAACACAGCAGCGCTCTCGTAAGAATTTCGCCATTAAACAGACACAAACCGTTTATCCACCGGTTCTCCACAAGCACCGGCAGCCAAGGCACGCATCGGTCCGACGTCGGCCCGTTGCTGACCGTGACCGCCGACGCAACATACAGCCGTTGTTGTGGCGATGGCTTTCGCTCTTCCTGCTCAGCTAGACCCATCGGTGCTCCGGTTTGCGCTACTGCCCAACGCCCCCTCGTCGGCTCCAAGGGCCATTGAACGAGCCCCAGTCACATCGGGCGGAGCGTGGTCTCGTTCTGTCAGGGCCGGGCAATGGATCAAGGAAGTCTAGTGTATCTTGCACTGGACGCGGCTCATGGCGACAGAAACCGGTTTCGGTTGATCGAGAAGGCCGTTCGGATGGGATGCCCGCTTGCGCTTTAGCAATAGCGCCAAATCTGGATGAATCATCGCATTCTGTGCGAAAGACGTTAGCCTGTGGATAGGGAGCGTCTGGTTTGGTCCTGCGCCTTTGTCTTTCCCGCACATGTATGTCCCACCGTCGCCTCGATGGCTGCCTTTTGGGCGGCAATGATTGGAGGCTTGATGGTGGCCGCTAAGCACCAGGAACTCAATGACAATGAACAAGCCCATGCAAGGCTGTGAACAGATACATGTTATCAACGGTTACGACACGTTTCCGTCGTGGCTCACGCCGGACGAGTTGGCGGAATTCCTGCACCGAGCCCTGAAACCGTATGACGATCCGTTGCCGGCCGTTCGTCGGGGGCTGGATGACGCCCTCTCTCCGGACAGCCCGCTGGCCAACTTCGTACTGCTGGCGGAGCGTGATCAGCGTCCGCTCGGTGCGGTAGTCATGTTGAAAACTCGCATGCGCGCCTATATCCCGGAGAATCTGCTGCTGTTCATCGCCGTCGAACCGGAGCAGCGCGGGCGGGGTTTGGGTCGGCGTCTGATCGATCGCGCAGTACGAGAATGCGCGGGCGAGGTCAAGCTGCACGTTGAATACGACAATCCCGCCAAGCGTTTGTATGAGCGCGCGGGCTTCGTCAACAAGTACGCCGAAATGAGGTACTCCCGATGAACCGCCTAGTGATCAACATGGACGCCTTGCAACATAATCTATCGGTCATCAACAGTTGGATGAGCCGACACGGGGCGTCGTGGACCGTGGTTACCAAGGTGTTGTGCGGTCACACCGATTCTCTGCGGGCTTTGCAACAGCTCGGCATCCGATCGATGGGGGACTCTCGGCTGGAAAACCTGCACGCGATAGAGCGCATCACTTCGGATTTCGAAGCCTGGTACCTGCGCGTACCGACGCTTTCGTCCACGCAGGACGTCGTCACTGTGTGCGACGTCAGTTTGAACAGCGAACTGGAAGTGATTCGCAAACTCGGCGAGCATGCTCAGCAGCAAAACAAAACGCACCGCATCGTAATCATGATCGAGTTGGGCGATTTGCGCGAGGGCATTCTGCCCGGGTCGCTTGTTCGGTTTTACGAGCAGGTATTCGAACTGCCCAGCATCGAAGTTCTGGGGATTGGCGCCAATCTCGGCTGCTTCTCGGGCTCGGTTCCGAACATCGATCAGTTCACGCAACTGGCGTTGTATCGGGAACTTCTGGAGTTGAAGTTCAAACGCAAGCTTCCCATGATTTCCGGCGGTTCGACGGCGGTGCTGCCGCTGCTTCTCGAAGGCAGCTTACCTCGTGCGATCAATCACTTCCGCATTGGCGAGGCGTTGTTCCTGGGGAGTGATTTGATCAACGGCGGAACGCTGAAGGATCTACGTTCCAACGTGGTGCTGTTAAAGGCCGAGATCGCTGAAATTAAAGAAAAAGGGCTGGTGCCGCTTGGAGAAACTACTCCGACGGCAGCGACTTTTGAAACCCAGACCGACGACAGTCTATCGCCAGGCCAGCGCGGCTATCGCGCGATTGTCAGCATCGGGCAATTGGACACCGATATCGCCGGCCTTACGCCAATCAACCCCAAGCACAAGATCGCCGGCGCCAGCAGCGATGTCACAGTTATCAACCTGGACGACAATCCAGAGGATCTGAAGGTCGGCGACACGGTCGAGTTTCGCACGGCTTACTCTTCGCTCTTGCGCTTGATGAGCAGCAAGTACATCGATAAGGAGGTTCAGCACTTGTCCGACATGGACAATCAGGCGTTTTCCAGCGGCCAACTGCAGGTTGCCCCCGCGATTCCGGAGAGTTTCCTCGCGAGAAAGCAATGAAGAAACTGGACCGGGACTGGAGCAAGTTTCGGCGCGAGCTGCATCAGATGGCCGAGTTGTCCGGCAACGAGGCGGAAACAGCGGCCTTCATTCAGACCTTCCTGTCGCGCTGCTGTCCGCCCGACGAACTGTTGACCGGGCTGGGCGGCCATGGCTTGGCGGCGATCTATCGCGGCGAGGCGCCGGGGTTTACGATTATGTTGCGCGCCGAACTCGACGCTCTGCCGATCCCCGAAACCTGCTCCCTGGAATACGCTTCTAAGAGCGACGGCGTCTCTCACAAGTGCGGCCACGACGGGCACATGGCGATTCTGAGCAGCGTGGCCGCGTCTTTGTCAGAGCGGCGGCCGGCGTGCGGCTCGGTGGTTTTGCTCTATCAACCGGCCGAAGAAACAGGCGCCGGCGCGCAACGCGTGTTGGCCGACCCGCGATTCGCGTCACTCGCACCCGATTTTGCTTTCGCTCTGCACAATCTGCCCGGCTTTCCGAGCGGCGACGTCGTGACGCGTCCCGGGGTCTTCGCCGCCGCGTCGCTAGGATTCGTCGCCGAGTTCACCGGCGCCACGGCGCATGCCGCCGAGCCGCAACACGGGATCAGCCCGGCGCCGGCAATCGCGCAGATGATCGAGGGACTTGGCGGTCTGGCACAGTCTCACCTGCCCCTGCATGAAGCGGCAAAGGTCACGGTGACGCACGCTCGTGTCGGCGAGGAAGCCTTCGGCACATCACCCGGCGCAGGACATGTCATGGCTACCTTGCGCACGCATACCGAGGAGGCAATGGCGACGCTCAGGCAACAATGCCGGCGACTTGCGGACGGCGTGGCACGTACTTACGGCCTGAATCACAGCGTGCGTTGGGCGGAGCCCTTTCCGAACACGGTGAACGACGCGGACTGCGCGCGACGGGCGGCTCAGGCGGCACGGGATCTTGGGTTGCGCGTCCACGAACCTTCAGCCCCCTTCCCCTGGTCCGAGGATTTCGGCCATTTCACCGAGGCCTATCGCGGAGCGTTGTTCGGCCTCGGCGCGGGCGACGCTTGCCCCGCCTTGCACCACCCGGACTACGATTTTCCCGATGAACTGATCGATGTCGGCGCGTCGGTTTTCATGTCGTTGATTAAACAATGTTCGGCGAATGAGGTTTCCGGCGCGATTCGAGGCTGACAGAGAACGGATGACGAGGCCGTCTTGAGTGATTTCCATACATCCTGGATTGAATTGAGCAAGTCGGCTCTGGAGGCCAACCTACGGTTTTTACAGAAGCGCGTCGGCCCGGCGGCGGCGATTTGCGCCGTAGTCAAGGGCAACGCCTACGGTCACGGGATCGAGACTTTCGTTCCGCTCGCGGAGTCGTGCGGCGTCAGGCGTTTTGCCGTAGCGAACGCGGACGAAGCCCTGCGAGCGTTCAATAGTCGCACGGCTGACAGCGACGTTATGATCATGTCGTCTGTTGAAGACGAGGCGCTGGAGTGGGCCGTCAGCAACCGCGTCCAATTCCACGTATTCGACGTTCTTCGACTCCAAACCGCGATCAGGTTGGCTACGAGGATCGGAATTCCGGCGAGAATCCATCTGGAAGTGGAAACGGGGCTTAACCGCGTCGGCCTGGACCGGGAAGAACGCGATACTGTTGCAAGTCTGGTCCAGGACAACTCGCATTCGCTGACTCTTGAAGGCGTATGCACGCACTTCGCCGGTGCGGAGAGCGTGGGGAACTATGTCAGAATTCAACAGCAGATCCAGTCCTTCAATGAGCAATGCGCGTGGCTGGATGATCGGGGCATCCGGCCGCGCTTGCGACATACGGCCTGTTCGGCGGCGGCACTGACTTATCCTGAGACCGTAATGGATATGGTGCGAATCGGCATAGCTCTTTACGGCTTCTGGCCCAGCAAAGAAACGCAGATGCAGTTCATGCTTGGGGGGGCGCCTCTTTCCGCAAAACGCCCGAGAGATCCGCTTCGGCGGGTTTTGCGCTGGGCCAGCCGCATCATGAGCGTCAAGAGCGTACCGGCGGGGGAATTCGTCGGTTACGGAACGGTGTATATGACCACGCGGCGTGAGAACATCGCATCGATCCCCGTTGGTTACGCACACGGCTTCGCCCGCAGCTTGAGCAATAATGGTTTTGTGCTGGTGCACGGGAGACGCGCCCCGGTCGTGGGCTACGTCAGTATGAGCGTGTTGCTGGTCGACGTGACTGACATAGGAGGCGTGTGCGCCGGCGACGAGGTTGTGCTGATCGGCAAACAGGGCAAGTGCAGCATAACGGTTGGCTCGTTCAGCGACATGAGCCGCAATATGAACTACGAAGTGTTAGCGCGGTTGCCTTCCGATATTCCCCGGACAGTAGTTGATTGACCGCGAACCGTTGCGAGGCGGGGGGCGCCCGCCGCGCGTTCGTCGGTTGATTGCGGCGCACTCTGACAGGTAGCCCCGCACCCAGTCGTTGCAGGAGTTTCTTGATGTCGGACCGTTGGATCCTCTGGTCGATCGTCGCCGCGTACATGATCTTCATCTTCGTCAAGGGGGTTCTCAAGGCGCGCAGCATCGGCGACACCGACGATTTCCTCGTCGCCGGACGCAACGTCCCTTGGTTTTATCTTTTCTGCACCATGGGCGCCACCGTCATTGGCGGCGGCTACTCAGTCGGAGCAATCGGCAAGACCTACGACTGGGGCGTGCTGATGCTGCTGGTCTCCACCGGCGGCTATCTCCATTTCATCTTCTCCGGGCTCGTCGTTGCCCCGCAGTTTCGCAAGGCCGAACTCTACACCGTCGCCGGCTACTTCGGCCATCGCTTCGGCGAGGGAGCGCGCTTCCTCGTCCTGATACTCTCATTGCTCTTTTCCGTGTTCATAGTCGCCGCGCAGATGGCGGCGTTCGGAACGGTGCTGGCCGCCATCCTGCCGGAGTTCGCCGACGCCCAGAGCGTGCTCATGTGGGCGATCATCATCGGCGGGGCGATGGTGGTGATCTACAGCACGGCCGGCGGCCTGCTTGCCGTCATCCATACCGACATTTACCAGTTCATCGTGCTGCTGCTCGGCTTCGTCATCACGCTGGCTTTTTGCGCGCCCGATCTGATCGGATCGTGGGACAAGGTCACCGAGATAGTCCCCGCCAATTTCTTCCGACTCGAGGGCGGCAAGGGCTGGCTTTTCCTGATCACCACGTTTTTGGCGTTCCTCTTCGGCGAAACCTTCGCCCCCGGATACGCCACGCGCTACTGCGTCGGCAAGAACATCCGAGAAACCCGGATCGGCATCGCCGGCGTCGGATTCTTCCTCGCCCTGTTTTTCCCCGCCGTGCTGTTCTTCATCGCGCTCTATGCCCGTATCCATTTTCCCGACATCGATCCGCAACAGGCTCTGCCGATGGTCGTGCGTCAACTGAACAATCCCGTCATCGGCGGGGTGATCATCGGAGCACTGTTGATGGCCGTAATGTCGTCCGCCGACTCCGCCCTGAACTCGTCCACCGCCATCTTCGTAAAGGACCTCTTCGAGCATCAGCTCGGCTGGGAGGATCGCGGCGACGGCAAAATGCTGCGCTTGGCGCGCATCTGCACGGCGGCCCTGGGCTGCGGAGCGATCCTGATCGCGGTGCTATGGTCGGACATCATCGGCTTGCTCCTGCTGACTTACCACCTGTGGGCGCCGGCCATTATTTTGCCCGTCTGCGTGGGGGTTCTCACGAAACACCGTTCCAAGTGGCTGAACACGCGCATATTCGTAACCATGCTTGTCGCCTCGCTGGCCACTCTGGCGTATCGTGGGCTCCTGTTCGCCCGACATGAGCACGACTGGAGCCCGCTCGGCGATCAACTGATGAAGTACGCCGAAACGATCGACGCCTCGGTCTTCGGCGTAACGGTGTCGTGCATCGTGTTTCTGCTGTTGTCTCTTATGAGGCGTGATCGCGAGGGGGCGACCGCGAGTTGATCCAGACGCCGCGCACAGCAGAGCATCGAGCGTCTCATCGGGTCCACGAGCGCAAGAACCAGCCCACGACCTCGCCAGCGCCGGCCCGGACGGCGAGTTCGGGACTGCCGATGCCATCAGCACCGGCCTCGCGACGCCGCGGCTCGCCGCGATCGTCGCGCCGGGCCGGAGATTCCTCATACCCGTAGACGGACACTTATCGGCCACGCTCCCGCTAGGCCCGGCCGGCGTCCGGCAAGTAGTCCCAAAAGGGGAATTGCCGCCGCCGACCGCTCCTAGTAGTATGTCTCCCCGTCTGGCTAGGTGCCTGTACACCGCGACTTCGCGCGGGCCCGTGGGTTCGCGTCGCGACGCGGTTCGATCGGGCGGTTCGAGTAGTTCTAACAGGAGCATGATTAATGGCAGCGTACAAAGTAGAGGTGGATCAAGACACCTGCACGGGTTGTGAACTGTGCGTATCCGAAGCCGCGGACACGTTCGAGATGAACGATGACGGCCTCGCCATAGTAACGAACCCCGAAGGCGACGACCCCGAGACGATTCTCGCGGCCGCGGAAGCCTGCCCGTCAGAGTCGATCATCCTGCACGACGCCGCTTCCGGCGAAAAAGTCTGGCCGGAGTAGCAGCTCACCGAATCACGAGCGTGCGGCGGCCAACAAGTTGTCGGTCGCCGCACGCTATTGTCACACGCTGCCGACAGCGTAGCCACGCGTTCGGCTGCGCCCGGCACGGTGGTGGCCGGCGTTGGCTTGGTTGCTCGCGCGCGGCCTGCTTGCGTATTGTTGAGCAATGCCCATCACGCCCCACCCAGATAGTCCATCCGACCAACCGAGCCGGCTGGCCGAGCGCGCCCAAGCCGGCGATCGCGCGGCCTTCGAGCAACTGATCCTACGCTTCGAGCCGGGGCTGAAACGGCTGCTGCTGCGCCGGGCCGGCGGCCGCTCGGAGCTCGTCGAGGAAATAATCCACGAGACATGGATCGCCGTCTGGGAGGCACTGGTCGGCGGGCGCTACGACCCAACACGCGCCGCAATCTCGACCTTCATCTACGCCATCGCCCACAAACGTTGGCTCCAGCACCTGCGCCGCAGCGCCTACAGGCCGACGCCGGTGGGAGACATCGAAGCGTTGCTCGGCGAGTCGGATGGGACAGATAATCCAGCGCACCTGCTCCAAGCGGGTGAGCTGCTGGAAGCCATGAGGGGATGCCTGCACGCCAGCACGACACCACACAGCCTGACGGCGGAAGAGCGACAAGTTGTTATCGGACTCTCAGGAGAAGAGTCCGAGCGTAGCCTGGCGGGACTACTTGAACTGGCGCCTAGCACCATCCATGCCCGTAAACTCTCAGCGCATAACAAGTTGCGCCGTTGCCTGGCCGCCAAGGGCTTTTCAGCCGAATCACACGAGCGCGGCCTACAACCCCGCGAATAATCATGTACGGAGACCTGCGATAGGCGGTATTGCGTCGTGAACGAACGAGAGCTCGACAACCTGGTGCGGATGGCGACGGAGATCGATGAACTCGAACGCTCCGCTCTGCGCTTCGATTCGGGCACCGAGCGCCGCCCGCTGGTCGTCACTCTCGGCCTGGGACAACCTCGCTCCCGGAGGTGGCGCATCGGCCTGTCGGCGCTGGCCACAGCCGCGGCGTTGCTGGTCATGATGTGGTCGCACCCCTCCTCTCCGCCGTCGCAGACGACGGCTCCCTATTGTCCCGCGAACCTCGCGCCGTCATTCAACATTGCCTATTGGTCCGGCGAAGGGGCTCCTGATGGTCAACGCGTGGCCTGTTTCGAGCCCCAGCCGGCCGAGCAATGCTCAGTGCTGGCGATCTTCCACCATTGGCAGGAAGAATGTCAGTGCGTGGTCTGGCTGGTGTACGAGTGGGAAGACGGCCGCGCGCTGGCCGAACTGTCGCCCGACGACATCCGCGACATCACCCTCGAGGTGACCGGTGCCCCGCCGATCGAGCAACTGTTGGTCGTTGCGATTTCCGGTAATCCGGACGATTTGCCGACCAGCGCCATCCAGGCCTACGAACTCCTCGCCTGCCTGAATGATGTCTCGCCGACCAACGGCATCAATGAGAGCTCCGCCGAGTACGCCTCCGCCGCCCGCGCATGCCTGCCCGACAGCGTTCGTATCGTGCCGCGCACATTCCGCGTGGAGTAACGGCGGGAACGTGTCCCCCACCAAGCGTAGCACAGGCACCGCGACTCTGGCTTCACCGCTGCGCGCAACGGGCGGCCCACAGCCGGAGCCATGAGCCACCCTCTGTTCCGCGCCCGCCGGAGCCACCATGGCAGAATGCTAGCCTTGCTCCAACTTCGCGAGGACGTCCTTCAGTTCAGCGGCCTTGTCGTGCTTGCCGGCCTGCTCGAGCTTGGCGATCTTGGACCGCAGGCCATCGCACAGCTTGTTCTTCAGCAGCGCGGCCTGCTTCTCGATGTCATCCGCCTCGGCCAGCAGCTTCTCTGACTTCCGCCCGTCCGCTTGCTCGGCCTTCTGGCGCAGTGCGGCCGCCTTCTTCTTGAGCTCGTGAATCTTGCCCAGCTCGCCATCGAGGCCGCCCTTCTTCTGCTTCTTCACCTTCTCGGCCGCGCGCTGAGCTTCTGCCTTGGCGATCTTCTCGCTCAAGGCCTGGACAGTCTTCGCGCTCGGCTCGGCCGGCATCATCTCCAACACTTCCACTCGCCGATCCAGCGCTACGTGGTAGACCGCCATCTCCTTGGCTTTCGCGCCGGCCTTGATACTCTGGGCCCGCTCCTCATTGCCGGCTTTCAGGGCCTTCTCGCTAGCCTGCTTGATCTTGTCAAACAGATGCGTGAGATCCCAATCACCACGGAAGTAATCGTGGGCTTCCATGAGGTCCAGCTCACCATCCTTGTCGACATCGGCACCGGGGTACCGCTTCAGTATCGCATCGGGCTGCTGCATGGCCGCGATCGCCACGAACGCCCAACACTCCTGCTTCGAAATCTCCCCGTCACCATCGCTGTCGGCGGTGGCGTATTGGTTGATGTAGGCATAGACCTGGTCGGCATGACGCTGCATGTCCTCCCAAGTGTCGGCGTACTCACCGCCCGGCGTGTCTTTGGCAACGCCGGTCAGTGTAAAGCCACCCCAGGCCACAAGAAGACATGCCGTCAGTAGACCCCGGATAGGTCGCCGCGACGAACGGCTCGTTATTGACAGAATCACGTCGATTCTCCTTTCAATCGTGCTCGGGTTTCCAGCCATGCAAGCGGGACGATAAGCCAGACGGAACGACGGCTGAGGTCGCGCGGCACTAAGCAAGCACCGCGCATATTGGCTCGCGCTCAACGGCCCATGACGAAGGGCCCATTCGTCACAGGCATGTTCGCGAGCCCAGTCAATCCGTCGGCTGACCCACCCAACTACCGGCCAGAAGAACAAAACCGTACCGGCGACACACTGCAAACAACGCACCAACAGGTCACCTCGCCGGAGATGGGCAACCTCATGCACAATTACCGTCTCCACCTCGTCCGGCCGAACGAAATGCAGCGGCGATAACACCAATATCGGACGCAGGAATCCCGCTACCAGCGGGGCCTGATCGGGCTCTCCGATCCGTACCAGCGGCATACGACGCGCGCCGAGTCGCAAGCACACGTCGCGCACCAAAGCACGCGTACGCCGGTCAGCCTCTGGCAATGCCAGACACCGATTGCGAAAGACGTGGTAGCTGCGAACTCGGAAGATCGTCAGAGCGACAACTCCTAGCAGGTAGGTGGCGACAACAAGAGTCGCCCAATGCGCGGGCCGCGACGAAAACCGGTCGGCCAGCCCCGTCACCGGAGCGGCATTGACGTCGCTAGCCGCTTCGATCCCCTCCAAGCCAGCGCCGGCGGATGCCGCCGGAACAGCCAGACGCGTCAGTCGTTCACACGACGCCGCCAATGAAAACGATGAACTCGGACCAATAGGCACGAGAAACTTGATCAGAACAATCGACCACAATGCCGCCTCAAGTGCCGGAGCGAGGCGCCGCCGAAGTACCTTGACCAACAGCCAGGTCAGGGCAGCCGCCAACGTACCGAACACGAGGGCGTGCCCCACTAGCCCAAAAATGGCCGCCGCGATGGCGTGGATGTCCGGCATGACCGTGAGCACATTCATGACAGCTCCTCATTCCCGCTGCCCAAGGCGCCATCCGTCCGCTCGATCTGTTCGCGCGCTCGGATCTTCTCCTCGATACGCCGCAAGTCCTCGGACGACAGGTCGGTGAGCTCGGCCATGTGTAAAACCAGGTCCGCGGCCTGCCCATCAAAAACACTGTGCAAGAACTGCGTGACGCGCGAGGCCAACACCGACTCCCGGCGGACAGCCGGCGAATAGATGAACGGCTGACGGTCACGATCGACACTCAGCGCCCCCTTCTCGGAAAGCTGCTTCATCATCGTCATGATCGTCGTGTAAGCCGGCCGCTCGGCCCCCCGCGCCGGAAGCTGATCAAGCACTTGCCGGACCGTCCCCGATCCAAGCTCCCAAAGCACCTTCATGATGCGTAGCTCGGCCCCGGTTATGTGCGGCGTTGATTCATTCGTAGCCATTCGGCACCTGCTCTTACTAAGACCATCGGAATACTACTATGCACATAGTAGGCTGTCAAGCAGATTTTCCCCAGATTCGCGACTCAGTGCAGGTAATTCGCCGCAACGCCCGCGTTACCAATATGTTAGGTCACAGAAACAAAGCCCCGTCCGGCTTACTCCAACCCCGACAAGGGTCGAACGTCGCCCTTCCGCACAACGAACACCTCAACTCGCCGATTCCGGGCTCGGTCGCCGCTGATTGGCCGGTGCTGCCCGTATCCGGCGACGCCAGTCCGCGCCGCCGGCAATCCGCCCTTCACCAGCACGCCCTGGACCGCGATCGCCCGGTGTACCGAGAGATGGGAATTGGACGGATGCCGGGCCAGTGTCTCGGGCTTGGTGATCGGTGTGTCATCGGTATGCCCAACGACGAGAATCTCGAAGTCGTCAGCCGGAACCGTCCTCAGGACGGCCGCCAATTCGTGCAACGCTGCGTGGGCGTCCGCCCGGACCACGTCGTCGCCCGTTTCAAACAGCCGGTCATTGGCGAAGCTGACCGCCCCTTGCGCCGGACTATACGTCATTCGCGCCGAGTACTTAGCGCTCAACTCCCGCAACGCGCTGTCTACTGTCGCCGGCAACTGCACGGCCGGCCGCAGCGCGGGTCGCGTCAGCTTGCGCGTCTTGCGCTGTCCAACCAGTTGCCGCAGTTGCTCGTTGCTCTCGGTCAGCCGATCGACCTCCGCGGCCAACGCACCGACCTCGGCCTGCAACGCGCTTCTATCAGTCAAACGCTCGCTCGTGCTCTGGCGCAGAACGGCGTTCTCGGCTTCGGCCTTGCGGAGATCCTCCCGCAGTGCGTCCCGCTCGCGCGCGACCTGCCGTAACTGAATCTCGCGCCCACGCTGCTCCGCGCTCGGCGCACATCCCCAACAGACAACCTGCAACAGCACAACTATGGACAAGCCCGCGCGGACCATCCCTACCTCCCTGCTCGATACACCCCCGAACACCCCACGCGATTCGATAAGCAGCGGGCTACTTGCGGCGTGGCGCAAAAGCCTTGCTCAACAGCCAGCCAACCAGTAGCGCAATCGCCACCGTCAGCGCCGACCCGCCCAAGAAATAGTAGAAGTTGTTACCGTCGCTCAGCTTGAACCCAAAGTCGGGCATGAACCCCTGCAGCGTTCCGGCCAACACCGTGCATGCCACCGCCATGAGTATCAGGCTGCCGACCATCAGCCCGGAGAATGAGCCCTCGATCGGGTCGCCGGCCGCCACAACAACCGGAGCCGCCACCACTGGCTGGGGAGCTTCCTGAACGGCCTCCTCCTCGGCCTCCTCCTCAACCTCAGCCTCCGGCTCCTTCTCCGCCTCGGCAGGCGGTTGTTCCTCGTCCTCGCCGGGGTAGATCTCGTCCAGTAGGTCGGCGCCCAACGCCGTATCGTCTGCCTCACGGGCCAGATCCAGCAGGCCAGAACCGCTCCCGGCGCCCTCGAGTGCCACCTGATCATCGGACGCAGCCTCAGTAATCTGCGTGTCGGCCATCGGATCCACGGCCATTTCCAGCTCATCGTCGTCGAATACGCCTACGCCGCTGCTGGTTATCGCTGTATCACTTTTCGCGGGAACATCGGTGTCACCCTCGATGGGCTCTAGCCCGATGATGCTCGTGCCGCCGGACGAATCCGACAGCACGGAAAGATCGTCGAAGCTTGGAACCGCGTGGCCCCCTGAAGGTTCGAGCAGAATCTCGTCACCGGCGACCTTGTCGATGTCGTCAGACTTAAAGAACACCTTGCCAGCGTCACGAAACTCGCGCAGAGCCCCATCGCGCACCATGTCCTTGACTTCGTCCTCGGTCTTGCCGAGCTTCTCGCAGACTTCCTCGATCGAGTAGAACGGCTTACTGCCCATGCGGCGCTCCTAACAAATCAGTCGCCCAAGCGGTCAATTGTCCTCAGCCGACGAGCGAGAATCATCACCCGCGCCCGGTACGGCTTCATCCGAACCGGCCTGTTCCCGCTGCTGGCTCACCAACTGCCGCACCTCCCGATATCCTGGTGGCGCGCAGTTGAAATCCTGCAAATAACGATCGTAAATCCATGTCCGAGCGGCCACAAGCCGCAACTTGCTGGCACCGCCAACCGTCTCGAACGCATAGCACCAAACCGTGCCCTGGTCCACATCCAGCATGAACAGACCGTATTGACCACGCTCGATCTGCCCCGTGAAAGCGTAAACGCCCCGAGCGCCCGCCAGTTGTTGACCTTGGGCCAACGCCGGCGTCAGACCCGGAGAGTCTACCCGCAGCCACAAGCCCGCGGCGATCAACGCCAACAGGCCGGCAATGACCCACTGCACCGTCTGAGCCCGAGCGGGGAGAGGCGACGCAATGCCTTGTCCGTCGCGTATGCCAGCCATTAAGCCTCCACAGAACCACTACTAGTGCCGCCCGATTCTGGCGGCGCCAGATGCTAGTCCCCAGCCACCCGCGATGCAAGCCCCGCTCCAACCCGCCAAACCGCGCCACTTTCCCACGTTCTTATGCCGCGGGCCTCTGGCAATCCAAGGCGACCTCGTTATAATCGCGGTCATCGTGATAGGTACTTGGGGCGACGATGGTTACGCGCCTCTTTCGAGTATGGCCTCGCCGCCCGGCTCGATTGTGCGACATAGGCTCGATTTCGGAGTGCATTTGCGGACGGGCTGACGCCGGGTAGTCCTCGGCGCGGTCACACTGGTTGACGATGAACAGGACCAACTTCATAAGTAGGCAGAATTCCCCCCTTATCATTCTCCTGTACGCAGGCAGCCAGACGTGCCAGATGCAGCTTAGCTTTGCCGGCTCGTGCCGGCGGGCGCTCGGCATGACGACGCCGCGCGGTCCGAATCGAAACCAAGCAAGCCATGGCGTCCACGGCAGTGGACGCGCCAGATCGCCCCACTAGCGCAACACAGGCTATTGGGCGGATAGATAATGCTCACTGAACATCTCGCGTTGGCAGCCGCCGAGCTGACGACGACCGTGCTGTGGACCCTGATCGGCTTCGGCTTCGGGGTAGCGGCTTACTTCTTCTGGCAGAAGTTGCAGTTCCAGGGCGAGCTGGCCGCCCGTCGCGCCGAGGCCGAGCGAGTGATCAGCGACGCCAAGGAACGCGCCGCCGAGCGGCTGAAGGCCGCCGACGTTGAGGCCGAGAAGAAGCACCTCGATGCCATGGAGCGGTTCAAGAGCGAAACCGCCGAGACTCGCGGTGAGCTCAAGGCCGTCGAGAGGCGACTCGACAAGCGCGACGACCAGTTGGCGAAGAAACTGGACGTGCTGGATACGAAGGAACGCAACATCGAGACCGCCAAGATGCGGCTCGAGGAGCAGCAGAAGTCCCTGGCCGAAAAGACCGCCAAGGCCGACGAGCTGCTCACCCAGCAACGCTCCGAGTTGCTGCGCATCGCACGCCTCTCGGCTGAACAGGCCAAGGCCCTTTGCTTGCGCCAGATCGAGCGCGACGTCGAGCGCGAGGCCAGCGATATTGTCGACCGCATCATCACCACGGCCGAAGACAACGCCGTCGAGAAGGCCCGCTACATCGTCATCTCCGCCATCCAGCGCTACGCCGCCGAACACACCTGTGAGTCGGTCGTAGCCACCGTTGACATCCCCTCTGACGAGATGAAGGGCCGCGTTATCGGACGCGAAGGCCGAAACATCCGAGCTTTCGAAAAAGCCACCGGCGTCACCGTCATCGTCGATGACACCCCCGGAATCGTCCAGGTTTCGGCATTCGATCCGGTCCGCAAGGAAGTCGCCCGCCAGTCGCTCGAACTGCTCATCCGCGATGGACGCATCCATCCAACGCGCATCGAGGAGGTCGTCGCCCAAATCGCCAAGGAGGTCGATCAACAGATCTCCAAGGTCGGTCGCGACGCCGCCAACGAAACCAACGTCAGCGACATCAACAAGAAGGTGCTCGACGTTCTGGGCCGACTACAATACCGCACGAGCTACGGCCAGAACGTCCTCAAACACAGCATGGAGGTCTCCCGCCTGTGCGGCCTGATGGCCGAAGAACTCGGGCTCGACGGCGCCATTGCCCGCCGCTGCGGCCTACTGCACGACCTGGGCAAGGCCCTCGACCACGAGATGGAGGGCAGCCACACAAAGGTCGGCCACGACTTCGCCCGACGCTTCAACGAGCCGGCCGTCGTCCTGAATGCCATCCTCGGTCACCACGGCGACGTCGCCGCCACGCACCCCTACACACCGCTCGTTACGGCCGCCGACGCCATCAGCGCCGCCCGGCCCGGCGGCCGACGTGAGTCGATCGAACGGTATATCAAACGCCTCAGGGAACTCGAGGAGATCGCCACCTCCTTCGCCGGCGTCCGACAGGCCTACGCCATCGAGGCTGGCCGCGAGGTCCGCGTCATAGTCGATGCCGATCGCGTCGACGACCGTTCATCGCTCAAGCTCGCCCGTGACGTGGCCCGCAAGATCGAGGATGACGTCGCCACGTTCCCCGGCGAGATCAAGATCACTGTCCTCCGCGAACTCCGAGCAACCGAGTTCGCCATCAGCGGCAAGCACCGCGCCAGCAGCCGCGAGACCCGATTCTACGACGAGCAGCCCGAAGAATCCCCCACCAAGGAAACAGCGGACCACGAGACCCCAGACAAGGAAACTCCGGATACGGAAACTCCGGATACGGAAACACCGGATACGGAAACTCCGGACAAGGAAACACCCGTAGCCAAAAACCAAACCTAGTACCCTGTCCAGGAGACTTCGTTGTGTGCCACGAGAACGAGCTATCCCCTACTCGATAACTTCCA
>CAZUCH010000022.1:0-7042 GCA_964619045.1 uncultured Planctomycetales bacterium
GTACTGGCGAATGCTCGCGAGCTGCTGAAGGACGTGCCGAACTCGGCCGCCGAGCTGGACGTGTTGGCCGGTATGTCGGACCAACTAACCACGCTCGGCTACGGCGACGACCAGGTCGTCTATGACCTCAGCATCGCCCGCGGATTGGCCTACTACACGGGCACCGTCTTCGAGACCGAGTTGCTCGATCTACCCAAGTTCGGCTCGGTCTGCTCCGGCGGCCGCTACGACGACCTCGTCATGCGCTTCAGCGGAGAACGCGTGCCGGCGGTCGGCACGTCCGTCGGCGTCGATCGCCTGCTGGTGGCCATGCTGCAACTCGGCCGAGCACCCAAACGCATGGCCACCGCCCAAGTGCTGGTCACAGTCTTCGATCGGGCCATGATGGACGACTACGTCGCCATGACCTACGAGCTTCGCCGAGCCGGCGTCCGCACGGAACTCTACCTCGGCAATGCCAAACGCGTCGGCAAGCAGGTTCAGTACGGCGATCAATACGAGATTCCGATCCTGGTCGTGTGCGGCTCGGACGAGAAGGAGCGCGGCCTGGTCCAGCTCAAGGACATGTCCGTCGGCCGAAAGCGTACCAGCGAGGTCTCCGACCGCGATCAATGGAAGGCCGAACGCCCCGGCCAGTTCGAAGTCCCACGCGCCGAATTGGTTACGTCGGTCCAGAAGCTCCTAGCGGAGATTGGGGAGGACTGATGGGCGGCCGTTGTCCCGTGACCGCCATCAGAGCCTCGAACGCCTGTCGGACGGTCCTGACCTCTTGGGCGACCTCGTCCGGAATGTCCACATCGAAGGCCTCCTCGATCTTCACCGCGTACTCGACTAAGTCCAAACTATCGTAGTTGAGGTCGCTCTCCAGATGCGTGTCGAGCGTGACTTCGGCCGGATCCACGGCGGCGATGTCAGCCGCCAATTCGCACAGCCGACCGGCAATCTCGTCGTGCGTGAGTCTTGTGGCTGTTCCCAAGTTCTTGTCGCAGTCTGGTACGGCGTGCATTCGTCACACTTCCTTTCTGTCTTGTGGTCCCCCGGTCGAGACGTCGTTCAGCTCGGCTTCTACCAGATTGATCGCGATGATCAGCTTGCGAATCGTTGAGAAATCTGGCGTTGTGTGGCCGCGTTCCACGCGATTGAGCGTCTCTCCGCGAATGCCCGCTCGACGCGCCAGCTCGGCCTGCGTCAGCCCCGCTCGCCGCCGGCGAAGGACCAGTCGCTGCGCCAGGGCTTCACGATCCAAGTCCATTTCCGCCAGGCCGGCCACCTGATTGCCATCGCCGACTGGCGATCCAGCGGGCTCGATGTCTGCCCGACGACACAACTCCAACAGGCAACTCTCCCGCACGACGGCGTATCGTTCGCCCCCCAGTTCCAGGACTTGGTAGCCCACCTGATCCGGCTGCTTTGCTCTCACATCGGTCTCCGCTGGTGTCCGCTTCGTTCGGCGTACAGTACGGTAGATTGATGTGAAAGTCAAGAGAATTGTGGCAGAAAGCAAGATTGGTTGCTGCGGCGGTAGGCTGTTGGGGTTGGGGGGGCTGACGTAGCAGGGTAGCCGGCGCTCGGAACGCCTGGTTTTCGCATAGCGGGTCGGTCGAACGACCGGTCGCTCAGACGATGTCGGCGAAGCGGCGCTGGGTGCGGCGGAACCATGCCAGGCCAACCAGCAGCATGATGATGCCGACGCCAATACTGGAAGCCAACAGAGCCGGGTCGAATGAGTAGTCCGGCAATAGAGCCCAACGCATTCCTTCCACTACGCCGACCATTGGGTTCAGCAGGTAGAGGCCCTGCCATTGGGCGGGGATGGTGGCCAGTGGGTAGGCGACGGGCGTGGCGAACATCCACATTTGCGTCATGAACGGGACAGCTTGCGAAACATCGCGGAAGCGAACGTTGATCGAGGCCAGCACAAGCCCCACGCCTAGCGCGTTGAGGGCCGCCAGCAACACCCATATTGGGAGCGTCAGAATGCTGATGCTGGGGGTGACGCCGTAGTAGGCGACGAGTACGAAGTACATCACCAGCGCGCAAGCGAAGTCAACCACCGTCGCGAGCAGCCCGGATAGCGGCAGTACCAGTCGCGGGAAGTACGCTTTGGTCACGAGTGCCGAGTTGGCTACCAGGCTGACGGTCGTGGCGCGCAATGCCCGGCTGAAGTATGTCCACAGCAGTACGGCGGCATAACAATAGAGTGGGTAGGGGATGGAGCCCGAGTCGAGCCCGGCCAGCCGGTTGAATACCAGGGTGAACAGTACGACGCTGACGAACGGCTCGATGAGAGCCCACGCCGCCCCCAGCAGCGTTTGCCGGTAGCGCACGCGCACATCGCGCCACGCCAGGAATCCGAGCAGTTCGCGATGTTGCCATAGTTCGCGGGCTTCGAACAGCGTGCCGGCGTCGGTGGGCCTGATGATCGTGCAGCTTGGGGGCGCAGCGATTGGGAGACTGCCGGCGGCCATGCGCGAACCTCGTCAGTGACTCGAGTTCTCGGAAGCCGCCGCAGCCTGAACCGGCTCAAGGAAGTCGGAGTCGGAGGCTGCCTCGACAGATTGCTCGGCGACTACCGGGTCTTCGATCAGGCCGGCCTCGACCGGCGGCGGCTCTGGCAAGTTGGTTCGTTCGGCGTTCGGCGGCTCGGTCCCCACGGCCTGAGCCCGGGCCGCTTGTACGCGTTCCAGCACCTGGGACAGCCGTTGCTCCAGTACGCTCAGCCGAGTGCCAAGTGGCGCGTCTGGATCGTCCAGCACCGTCAGGTTCTCGCAGTCCGGTTCGATTGAGTCCGTGGCCGGCTCGATAATCACCCGCCGGCGATCGGCTGGGATGTGGGGCCGCATCACGGTGGAGTGCTCCACGGCGTGAAGATTCGGGTACGGCGACGGCTCGGTGGCCATCGGCAGGAGCGCCCGCGTCGCAGGATGATTCTTGGCCATGACACGGGGTTGGTCGTGGGGGCCGGCATCGGGTGACTCGAATACCGCGGCAGCCTCGGCGACGGCGACGCTGGGGGGAGCGGGCAGGCTACGCGATTCGGGCGGCCCGCCCGTGACGGCTTGCAGCGTGGCCACGATGTGCCGGGCCTGTATTTCCTGGCGGTCGTCGCCGAAGGCCTCCAGCATGGCATTGTCACATAGTTGATTGAGCAGGGCTGGGTTTCCGCCGGTCACGCGGTGTAAGAGGCTGAGAGCGGGGGCATTGAAAATGTCGCCGTTCTTGTGCCCGGCAGCTTCCAGTCGGTGCCTGACGTACGCGGCGGATTCCTCTCGCGACATGGGCCGCAGGCGGCAGATCCGAAAAACACGTCGCTGCAATCGTACCAAGGGAGGAGCGGCGAGCGTGTCGAGCAGGTCGGGCAATCCCATGAGGATTACGCTGATCGGCCGGGGGGTGCGAATCTCGCGCGTTACGAGGGAAAGTACGTCTTCCCAGCAGTGGGGCCGAAGCGCGTCGGCATTGTCGATAACTACGACGGTAGCCTGGGCCGCTGGCAGCGCTTGGCGAATCCAGCCCCCGAGGGTGTGCTCCTGGACCTTGCGATCGCGAAACGCCGCCGGGTTCTCGAGTAGCCCGCGCGGGCAGACGGTAACGTCGGTTGCGTCAGGGGGCTGCCCGATTCCATGGATCCACAGGACACCGGTCTTGGAGCCCACATTCTGGGCCAGGATGCGGCCCAGGAGGGTTTTTCCGGACCCTGATTCGCCCAGAACGATCGTGCATGCCTTGCCGGCGTGGATGGCGTATTGAAGGGTAGCCAACGTCTCGGCGTGGACTGAGAGAGGGTGGAAGAACCGCGGGTCGGGCACGTTCTCAAAAGGCGCTCGACTTAACCCAAAGTATTCGTATGCGTTCATCACAGCCACTACACAGCACTCCCCAAGTTGCGCTACAAAGGGTTTATCGGCAAGGGTGCGGGGGGGCTGAAATCCGGCGGAGCCTGGACCGAGCAAATACTTCCTCCGATAGCTAGTTTCATGCTGGGGCTCGATCGGTCGATAACTGCCGATGGACAGGAGCCGCTAGTCGTTGCCAAGGATGGCTGCTTCGCACATGGCGCCAGAGTGGCTTTAGGAAGCCAAGGAGCCGTTTGATGGCCGCGTATCCCCGCACGACCCGGCGGGCCGGCAGACCGACCGCACAAACGTCGGGATGGGTGGTTCTGGCCCTGACCCTGAGTGTCAGTGGGTGCGCCACATACAACCATTCCGACATGGTTGCGTTCTTGCGGGCCCACGAGGCTGAGGTGGCGGTTGGGCAGTCTATCGTCCGTCCACCCGATACGATCGCCATTCATGCTCCGGGAGCGCTCGAGATTGACGGGGCGGTCGCGATGGTCGGGCCCGATGGGAAGATCACTCTGCGTCTGCTGGGCGAGGTGGACGTCGCCGGTCTGACTACCGAGGAAGTCGCCAACAAGATTCGCGTTCAGCTTTCGCGGTACTACGTGGAGCCGGAGGTGGTGGTTGAAGTGTCCAGCCAGCGCAGCCAGTGCTTCTATGTGTTGGGGCAGGTGGGCGCTCCCGGGTCGCGGCTCTGCACGGGTCGCGACACGGTTCTACGGGCACTGGCCGAGGCCGGCCCGACGTTCTTGGCGTGGCGTTCGCAGATTCGAGTCATTCGCCCGTCGCACGATGAGAACGAGCGCAAGATCATCATCGTAGATCTAGACCGCATGACCAAGACTGGCGATATGACCAACAACGTCCTGCTCCAGCCGGGCGACATCGTGCATGTGCCGCCGACGCCGTTGGCGTGGCTTGGACTGCGTATTCGCGAGTTGCTGTACCCGGTGGAGCCGGTCATGGAAGCCTACACGACGCCGGCGCGGGTCATGGGCGCCAATGACCAGTATGAAGACAGATTCGGGTCTGATAATGATGGCCGCCGGAGTCGCGGTCGGTATTTAGATCGCTGAGCAGTAGGTCAGAGAATGTTGCCCCATTAGCAAGAGACCAGCACAGAGATGTCTAACCAGCAGGGCCAAGCCTTTGAGGATCTCCGGAACACGATCAGCGAGTGTTCGCGCATCGTGCGGCACCGTTGGCGGTTGGCACTCGTCGGTCTGACACTGGCCAGCTCGATCGCATTCTGGTTCAGTCAGTACTTGCCGCGGGAGTACGCCGCCGCCAGTTTGTTCGAGCGTCGGGACGACGTGGTTCTCCAGAACCTGGTCAAGAGCAACTCGCCTTACGGGTTTGACCGTCTCCGGTCGACGTTGACATTGGACATGACCGGACAGCGGGCCCTGGCCAACGCTTGCATCAAGTTGGGGCTGTGCCCGTCCGAGGCATTCACCGGCGACGGCGCCCTCTCGGACACCGAGCGCAGTGAGCTCGAGGGTGCGCTGGGGCCATACAAGATTCGTGCCGCGGTGCAGTTGCTGCACAGCTCGGCCAGCCTGGACACGATCAACCTGCGCTGCGAGGCCAACGACCCCCGCATGGCCCGCGATTTCGTGGTGGCCCTGCGCGGCAACTACATCGCCGACACGCGTGAGCGTATTCGCGAGATATTGCACGACGCCAAGGAGTTCTTCGCGGCCGAGGTTGATCGTCTGCAACAGGAAGTCACTCAGTCCGAGGCCACGCTGCGGGCCGATTTTGACGAGTTTCCCGGGCTGGATCCGACCAACGTGATGGGAGTCGGCGATCGCTTGGAGACGCTTCGAGCACGGCACGGCACGCTGATGCAACGCCAGGCCGAACTCGAAGCCCAGATTGAGGCACGCGAGGAGTTCCTCCTGACGGCGGCGGCCGAGTTCGCCGGTGACCGGGTCTCTCAGGGAACGTTGCCCGCGGGCCCGCCCGCGGAGGCCGCTGGTTCCGTCGATCCGATTCTGGAGAAAGCCATCGCCGGCGTACGTCAGGAACTGGTCGCTTTGGTCACCGATCGCATGATGACCATGGACCACCCCGACGTGCGACGCCTGCGAGGCCGTCTGAGTGCGCTCGAGGAGTTGCGCACGACTATCGCCACCATTCCGGTCGACGAGAAGCCGGAGTTGATGGGCCTGGCGACACAAGGGCTCAGCCCGGTTCAACTGGAGTGGCACGCCCAGAAGATGCGCGTCGAGTTGGAGATCGATTCGCTTCGGCGGCAGGAGCAAGTCGCCGAGGAGCGCGTGGTCGAGATCGCGGGACGCCTGAGTCGCTTCGAGAACCTCTACGATAAGTTGCTCAACAACAGCGATGACCTGCGTCTGGCTCGCGAACAGCGGGGCGAAAGCGCCGCTGAACTGGCCATCTGGAACTCGTACTTGGCCCGCCTGGAGCGAGTTCTCACGGCCGAGAGCGGCGAGCGCGGGACGCAGTTCACGCTGATTGAAGAACCCCAAGTCCTGTCGCGTCCCGTGAGGCCGCGCCTCCCGACGATCTTCGTCGTGTGCGTGGGACTGGGGCTAGCGGCCGCCGCGCTGTTTGTGGCCCTGGCGGAGCTGTTCGACCGCTCGTTCCGGTCGGTGGGGCAGGTGACACGTGTGCTGGGCGTTCCGGTGCTGGAGTGTATCAACGTAATCGCCACACCCACTGAGCGGCGCAAGGTTCTGCGCGCCCGGCTCTTCTGGGTTCCGACTTTGACCGTACTGCTGCTGGCGCTCACCACGACCGGCGGGCTGGCGTACGCCAGCATCGCGCGTCCGGCGTTGCACGAGCGTGCCATGCAGAAGGTCGATCGGATTCTGAACACGGTTGGAGTCGCGCTGGTTCTGCCGTCCGCTGACCAACACGATTGAGGTATCGCATGGGCTCGATGTCCAAGGTCATGCAGAAGATTCGGGATGCTGCCGGCGGCTCGGACGAGTTGTCGGCCCCCAACGCCGAGGCCTCGCTGGCTAGCGAGGAACTGGTCGGGGAGTCCCCAGACGCGGTGGACGCGGTCGCCGAGACATCTCCCGAGGAGCCGGGCGCGCTGGTCGAAGCCCAGCCCGCGCTCGAGTCCATTGATGACACGTCGTCCGTCTCTGACGGCGTCAGTGGCAGTGCCGACCGGCCTGACGCCGATGTCGGTGATTCATGCGTGGACGATACCCTTGCCGTCGCGG